>NZ_JAKUFR010000009.1:0-100594 GCF_022663555.1 Bacillus cereus group sp. BfR-BA-01381 | reverse complement strand
AGAAGAGAAACAGAAAGCAGAAGCAGAGGCGCGTAAGGCAGAAACACAACAAAAGGTGTTGGAATCAAATTATAGATCAGCATATGCTATTCATAGTAAAAAACTAACAGATTCTTTAAATCAGACCGGTAATCTTTTAGTAAATAATAAAATTGGGGATGAGGAATGGACGATTAAATTAGCTGCGAGTCTAATTATGTTACAAGATGTAACTCAGAATCCACCAAACGCTCAAGTACCTGACAAATTCAAAGAAGTTAATAGTTTATATTTGCAGGCTTTAGAGAAATTTAATCAATCTGCGAAGTTAACTCCAGAAGCTTTGGATGAAGGAAATACAAATAAAATGCAAAGAGCTACAAATTTAATGAATGATGGTGGAGAAATTCTTAAAAGTGCGAATTCCTTATTAAAAGAAATGATGTAGTTTAATTGATAATATGAAAACTACCTATTCAAAAAAGAATAGGTAGTTTTTTTGTGTATACTATTTTGCTTTTACAGTGGTCTTACTAGAAGCAACACTTTCATTATGCAATCGATCAACCGCAGTTACTACATACGTATATGTTTCTCCAGGAATAGCCGTTTTATCTACATAAATTTCTCCAGGCTTTGTCTTTCTTACAGTAGTAAGTAAATTTTTCGGATTTTGTATATCCACTTCATTTTTTCCATTCACACGGTAAATGGCGTAATAAGCAGAGTCATTCTCTCTATCATCAATAATACCTACAGCAATCCCTTCATCTCTTGGAATGGCACCTTTTAAAGTAGGTTGTTTTGGTGGTTCATGATCAAGCCAAGGCATAGGTGGGACTAATGCAGGATGTTTATATATGTCTTTTGATAGTCTATCTTTCACTCCAAGTGGATTATTATTAATGTCTTTTAAGCTAAAATGCATACTACCTTTAATTTGAGGATATAGCCGGTTTAATGCAATCTGTCTTGGATATTCTTCAGGATCAGACCAAGCGGGGACAGAGTTATTATTAATTTTATAGGCTGCCTGACCGATGTATAGGTGGATCGGTTTATTATTTGTTTCTTTTACCCACCAATCTACTAATATGTCATATGCAGCAGGAGTGAAACCTATATTCCAATATATTTGCGGTGTGATGTAGTCAATGTAACCTTTTCGTATCCACTCACGTGTATCAGCATAAAGATCATCAAAGTTTCTTTGGCCGGCAGTTGTGTTAGAGCCAGTCGGATCATCAGCTATATTTCGCCATACGCCAAATGGGCTAATGCCAAATTTCACATATGACTTTTCTTGTTTAATAGCAGTATTTAAATCTCTTACAAGTTCATTTACATTGTCACGTCGCCAATCTTCTATATTTGTAAATCTACCGTTATTATATAATTCGTACGTTTTTTGATCGGGGAATTGTTCACCCGCCACTTTATATGGATAAAAATAATCATCCATATGTAATGCATCAACATCGTAATTTTGTACGATTTCTAAAGCACCTTCAGTTATAAACTTTTTTACTTCTGGAATACCGGGGTTGTAATATAATTTTCCGCCATAAGGTACAACCCAATCCGGGTGCTGTCTTGCAGGGTGATTATTTGATAATCGATTTATATCAGTGTGATTCATCGTTATTCGGTATGGATTAATCCATGCGTGGAATTCTATATTTCTTTTATGTGCTTCTTCAATCATAAATGCTAGTGGGTCGTATCCGGGATCTTTTCCTTGTGTACCGGTAATATATTCAGACCACGGTCCGTAATTGGAAGGATAAAAGGCATCAGCAGTTGGTTTTATTTGTACAATGACTGCATTCATACCAGTGTTTTTTACATCGTCTAATAATTTAATAAATTCTTGTTTTTGATTTTCAATTGGTAAACCAGTTTTTGAGGGCCAATCAATATTAAGAACAGATGCAATCCATACAGCACGTAATTCGTGTTTTTTGTACGTAGTAGTTACTTCAGCATAAGTAAAGTGAGGGGAAATGAAAGAGAAAGGGATGAACAAGATGACGATGCAACATATCATAAATAAACGTTTAACAATCATGTATACGCCTCCCTATCATATGATTATCTAAGATAATATACGAGGTAAGGTTGGCCTTGCAATAGAGAACATTGCATATTGAAACATTAATTTAATAGGAAAAATATTTTTACTGAAATTTACTTTCAGTATAACTAAATTCTTTTACTTCTTCATATGCTTGTTAGTAAAGTGAAACTTCCTTTCATTTGAAGGGTAGTAAATTATAAGTATAGGAGGATTCATAAATGAAGGTTTTGTTCGTTTGTTCTGGAGGAATGTCCAGTGCAATTGTTGTAAACGCTTTAAAAAAAGAGGCGGAGAAAAAGGGTATGAACATGGAAGTGCATGCGATTGGAACAAATGAGGTAGAGGAAGAAGTAAAGAATGGCTGGGACGTTGTAATGGTTGCACCTCAAGTTAGACATCGATTTGATTCTGTTAAAAAATTCGCAGAAGAGGAATCTATCCCGTGCGGTATTATACCGCCGCAAGCATACACGCCGCTTGGTGGACCAACTTTATTAAAAACTGTAAATGATTTAATTCGTTAGGGGGAAGCGTTATGAATAAGTTTGTCACGTTTCTTGATAAAAATTTATCTGGACCGATGGCAAGGCTTTCTGAACAAAGGCATTTACAAGCAATCCGTGATGGAGTTATTTCAGCATTACCGTTTATCATCGTAGGAAGTTTCTTTTTAATCGTAGCATTTCCACCATTACCGAAAGATAGCTTCATATCAGTTTGGGCATTAAAGAATCAAACAAGTATATTAATACCATATCGGTTAACTATGTTTATTATGTCTTTATATATAGCATTTGGAATAGGATATAATTTGGCGAAAAGTTATAAACTAGATGCTTTATCAGGAGCACAGCTTGCAGTATGTTCACTGCTATTAACATTAACCCCCGAATTAATTGATAAAAAAGGATTTATGCTTCCGATGACAAATCTCGGAGGTCATGGGTTATTCGTGACGATGATTGTTTCTATTTTATCCGTAGAGATTTTAAGATTTTGTAAGAAGAAAAATGTAATGATTAAAATGCCAGAACAAGTACCGCCATCTGTGTCGCGTTCATTTGAAGCACTTATACCTGCTGCATTCGTTATTATTATAATGAGTCTAGTAACTGTCGTTTTTAGCATTGATTTACACCATGTTGTTGATACATTAGCAGCACCATTAGTAAAAGCTGGGGATAGTTACTTCGGTGTAATGATTCCAGTGTTTTTAATTACGTTTTTTTGGTCATTCGGAATCCATGGTGTGTCGGTTGTTGGAACTGTTGCTCGGCCATTATGGGAAGTATACCTAGGGAAAAATGGAGAAGCTGTTGCTAGTGGAGCAGATCAATTGCCATTTATTTCACCAGAGCCGTTATATCAATGGTTTATATGGATTGGTGGTTCTGGTGCGACATTAGGGCTTGTATTAGCTATGATTGTATTTGGTCGATCAAAATATTCGAAAGCATTATCAAGAACTTGTATTGTTCCGGGTATTTTTAATATAAATGAGCCAGTCATATTCGGATTACCGATTGTACTAAATCCAATTTTAATTATCCCATTTATCATTACACCACTTGTAACGGCAACTGTTGCATATTCTGCAACTGCGATGGGATTTGTAACACCAACGCATATTATGCCGCCGTGGACATTACCGGCTCCAATTGGTGCTTATTTAGCAACAGGTGGGGATTGGCGTGCGATTGTATTAGTTTTTATAAATATAGCAATATCGTTCCTTATATATTTACCATTCTTTAAAATGTACGATAAAAATATGCTTGAAATTGAGAAGAATGGTGAAGGGGAATCTGTTAATCCATAATCTCTATGCTTTAATTTATGAGTGATAGGTATTTTGCCTATCACTTCTTTCACATGAAGTCCAGAGAGGATGAAATAGAATGAATATAAAATTTAGTTATAAAGGTGTATTTTTATTATTATTTGGAGTGATATGTGCGAATTTACTTTTTGTGCCTTTATTAAGAATGCTACATCTATCACAAATGCATAGTATATGGGTCGTTACAAGCATTGCGGCAAGTATTTTGCTTACACTAGTTGTTTCTTTTATTGATGGATCGTTTGTATCAAAAGCTCAGTTGTTTTATAGATTTATATTCTTTTCGATCGGTTGTACGTTTGTAACTTACATGATTGTTTTTTAATAAATAGGAGGTCACGCATGTTATGTATATTGCAGGGGTAATGTCCGGTACGTCATTAGATGGAATAGATGTAGCGCTCGTTCGTATAGAAGGAAGCGGTGTAGATTCAAAAGTTGAACTCATCCATTTTACTACTGTGCCATTTCGTAATGATATAAAAAATGAAATTCAGCAAGTATTATCAATAGAAAATTCAAATGTCCAACTCATATGTAGTTTAAATTTTAAGTTAGGTTTATGTTTCGCCAAAGCCGTAAAGGAAGTTTGTAAAGAGGCCAATTTTCCTTTGAGACAATTAGATTTAATAAGTTCTCACGGACAAACGATTTACCATCAGCCAAAGCCAGAAGGTAATATGATATCTTCCACATTGCAAATTGGGGAACCTGCAGTAATAGCATATGAAACGAACACGACGGTTATCTCGAATTTCCGAACGATGGACATGGCAGCAGGAGGACAAGGTGCACCACTTGTGCCATATTCAGAGGTCATTTTGTATCGTGATCCAAGTAAAAATAGACTACTACAAAATATCGGTGGGATTAGTAATGTTACAGTAATACCAAGTCAAAAAAGTGATCAAAACGTTATAGCTTTTGATACTGGTCCAGGAAATATGGTAATGGATGAAGTATGTCAAAGGTTATTTCAGTTGCCATATGATCAAAATGGTAACATTGCAAAACAAGGAGTAGTTGTAGAAGAAATTTTGACATATTGTATGAATCATTCATTTTTGAAAATGCATCCACCGAAATCAACAGGTAGAGAACAGTTTGGAGAAGAATTTGTCATAGAGTTATTGAAGCGGCTTGAAAAGCATAGTAAAGAAAATATATTGACGACTGTCACGATGTTTACAGCAAGTTCAATTGTTCATCATTATAAGGAGTTTATTTTGCCGTATTATGAAATTGATGAGGTAATTTTAGGTGGTGGCGGAAGTTATAATAGCACACTTGTTGAAATGATACGGTATGGATTGAAGGATGAAAAATGTACAATATTCATTCAAGAAGATATAGGCTATTCTTCAGAGGCGAAAGAAGCAATCGCCTTTGCCATTTTAGCAAACGAAACGCATCATCGTAATCCGAGTAATGTGCCAAGCGCAACAGGTGCAAAGAAATCTGTAATTTTAGGGAATGTAACGTACCCTTCAATATGAAGAAAATGAGGAGAACGTATATGAAGTATATGATTGGAATAGATGGCGGGGGAACGAAGACAGAAGCGATTGCGTTTGATAAAGACGGAAATGAACTTGTAAGAGCTACAAGTGGTTTTGGAAATATATTAATAGATTTTGAAGAAGCTCTTGTGCATATTATGGAGGCGATTGATCAATGCCAGAAAGGTTTATTAAATGAGCATTGCGTTTGTATCTGTTTAGGATTAGCGGGTGTAAGCGGAGCAAATACAAATGAATTAACAATACGTCTAAAAAAGAAGTATGGAATACAAATTGCAATTTTTAATGATGCAATGATAGCACATGCAGCCGCTTTAGAAGGGAAGGATGGAATTTTAACGATTGGTGGCACAGGCGCGATTTGTCTAGGGAGAAAAGGAGATGTATACGAGTATAGCGGCGGATGGGGACATATTTTAGGAGATGAAGGAAGTGGATATTGGATTGCATTACAAGCTTTAAAGAGAATGGCAAATCAATTTGATCAAGGAGTTAGACTTTGTCCATTAAGCTTAAGAATTCAAGACGAGTTTCAACTTTTGACAGCGTCTCATATAAAAAGGCTAGTATATAGATCTTCAAAAGATAAAGTTGCAGCAATCACACCATTAGTTATTCGGGAAGCTAGAAATGGAAATGATGCTGCACATGAAATTATGATGCGAGCTGGAAAGGAATTAGCAAGGATTACGATAGATGTTTATAACAAGATGCAGTTTGATTTATCAGCTTCAATTGCGGTAAGTGGCAGCATATTGCGTTTCGTTCCTGAAATATATGATGAATTTAAGAAATGCTGTGAGAAAAGTGTAGGAGAAGTTACATTTGTATTACAATCCGAACCAGCAGTGAAAGGAACATATTATTTAATGAAAAATATGTATTTTAAAAAATAGCTGCATGAGAATTTTTGTATGAATTGTAAATATATGATGTTAAAATGTATAAAGGGATGTGGATAAAAAGTACAATATACATAGTTTTTGAATATTGTATAAGTACTCCTACGTAGAAAGTGAATGATTATATGATTAATAGTATGCAGTTTTTGTATTTGGTCGCTTCTTATTTATTTGGAAACATATTGACTGCTTATATAGTAACGAAATGGAGACATGACGTTGATATTCGGAATGAAGGAAGCGGAAATCCCGGCGCAAGAAATATGGGACGTGTATATGGAAAAGGGTATTTTATCGTTACATTTTTAGGTGATGCAATTAAAGGGGCAATCGTAGTTTTTATTGCAGAATATCTCTTTGAAGATGCTACATTCGTAATGTTAGCTTTACTAGCTGTCTTACTTGGACATATTTACCCAATTGTATTTAAAGGCAAGGGCGGAAAAGGCATTTCAACATTTATTGGAGGATTAATCGCATTTGATTATTTGATAGCGCTTACTCTTGTTGCTGTTTTCGTTATAGTTTATTTAATCTTTAAAGGTTTTACTAAGCCGGTGTTAATTACAATCGCTTGTTTACCAGTATGCATGATTTTGTATTCTTACTCTATTGTTACGACTATGTTAAGTGCTCTTATCATTGTACTTATTTTATATGTAAATCGAGAATGAAATGAACTTTTAATAAGTGGGGTTAATCTCCACTTATCATTTTTATTAAATACATAAAGGAGAGAAGGCATGGGGTTAATATATAAAGTTGCTGATCAAGATTGGGAATTTGAACATATACATAAATTGAATTATAAAACATTTGTAGAAGAAATTCCGCAACATGAAGAAACGAAAGATCGTGTTCGTATAGATCGTTTTCATGAAGAAAATACATATTTAATTTGTTTAGAGGACGATAAGTTAGTAGGTATGGTTGCGCTGCGAGGAAAAAGACCATTCTCGTTAGATTATAAAATTTCAAATTTAGATGTTTATTTGCAAGAGCATGGAGAAAATGTGTATGAAATTCGTTTACTTTCAGTAGAACGTGAATATCGAAATGGAAGAGCATTGTTAGGATTAATTCGCTTTTTACATCGTTATTTGCTTCTAAATGGATATGAATTGGCACTCATTTCTGCGACAACACGTGAACTACCTTTATATGAGCAAATGGGGTTCAAATCTTTCCATACGTTAGTTGGTACAGAAGCAGCAGCCTTTCAGCCAATGTATGTTACTCCTGCTATGTTTGAAGAGTCGAGTGTTGGGGGCATTATGACGAAAGAATATACGTTTTTACCTGGTCCAGTAGATATTGAAGAAAATGTTCGAAAGGCATTTTCTACTAAGCCGATTTCACATCGTTCTAAGTCATTTCATGTGACGATGGAAAATGTGAAAAAACGTTTACTACAAATGACAAAAGCAAAACGTGTGCAAATCATGTTAGGAACAGGGACGTTAGCAAATGATGCCATTGCTTTACAGTTACGCTCTTTAAAAGGAAAAGGACTAGTATTAACGAATGGGGAATTTGGCAATAGATTAGTTGGACACGCAACACGCGCGCAATTACATTTTGATACGTATAAAAAGGAAATGGGACAACCATTTATTTCTACAGAATTAGAACAAATAATGGAAGCTGGAAATTATGAGTGGCTTTGGTTTGTTCACCATGAAACATCTACCGGAATGTTAAATGATTTAGACGAGTTAAATGCATCATGTGAAAAGTATAAAGTAAAACTATGTGTAGATTGTATTAGCTCAATTGGAGCGATACCGATAGATTTAAAGGATGTATATTTTGCCAGTGGCGTGAGCGGAAAGGCAATTAAATCGTTTACTGGATTATCCTTCGTTTTTCATAATCATAATGTGAAAATAAACGAGACGTTACCGTTCTATATGGATATTGGTATGTACGAAGAAAATGAAAGTATTCCGTATTCTCATTCATGGAATTTAATTTATGCATTGCAAGAAGCGTTGAAGAGATTTGAAGATGAAAAAGCATTTGTAAAAATTAAAGAGACATATGATTATATGGAAGAAGCTATTACTAATATAGGCTTAAAACTTGTTTCACCTAAAGAACATGCCGCACCAATTATACTTACGATTCAATTAAATGGAGGTCTTTCTTCTAAAGCGGTCGGTGATGCGTTAGAGTTACAAGGATATATTGTCCATTATGAATCAGCGTACTTACAAAAGAATAACTGGATCCAAATCGCATGCCTAAATCATTATAAAGAACGTGATATAAAGAGGATGTTAAATTGTTTGCAGATGTATGTATTACAGAGTGGGGTACATATATAAAGACTTTTTCATTTCGTATAAAGGAGCTGCAACTTACGAAAACTTAGGAATAGAACATTGGAAGAGGTGTTAGCATGATAACTAAAAAATTACCATTACATATAGACGATATTAAAAAAGCTCAAAACATTTTGGATAGAAATGCACGTAAAACTCCATTAGTAAAATCATTTTATTTGACTAGTAAAACTGGCGGAGAAATTCACTTGAAACTAGAAAATATGCAATTAACGGGTTCTTTTAAATTTCGTGGTGCGTTTAATAAAATGTCACAGCTGACAGATCAAGAAAAAGAGAGAGGCGTAATTGCATGTTCAGCAGGTAATCATGCACAAGGAGTTGCATTATCTGCTCATTTACTTGGTATAAAGAGTAAAATTGTAATGCCAATTTCTGCACCTCAGGCGAAAGTTGATGCAACGAAAGGATATGGATCTGAAGTGGTTTTACATGGTAAAACCTTTGATGATGCGAAGGCAAAATGTGAGGAGATTATTAAGGAAACAGGTGAAACATACTTACATCCGTATGACGATGTAGAAGTAATGGCAGGTCAAGGTACAATAGGATTAGATATTCTTGACGATATGTGGGATGTTGATACTATCATTGTGCCAATTGGTGGAGGCGGAATTATTTCTGGTATTTCTGTAGCATTGAAATCTTTTAATCCATCAATCAATATAATTGGTGTACAAGCAGAAAATGTTCATGGGATGAAGGCATCTTATGATAAAGGTGTAATAGTAGAACATTATGAAGCACCTACTATTGCAGATGGTTGTGCAGTTAAAATACCAGGGGAACTAACATTTGAAATTGTAAAAGAATTAGTAGATGATATTGTAACAGTATCGGAAAAAGAGCTGGAAGTAGCGATGAAAGACTTATTACAACGTGGGAAAACTGTTGTAGAAGGTGCAGGTGCATTAGCTACTGCTGCACTACTTGCAGGGAAAGTGGATACATATATTAAAGAGAAAAAAGTAGTAGCTGTTATATCTGGTGGGAACGTAGATTTACAGCGTATTTCGAGTGTTTGTGAGCAATTTTTTGTGGCGAATGAAGTAAAATAATATTTTTAAAATAGTTTTATAAGCGAGGAGCTAAGAGAGATGATTTTAGCTCTTCTTTTTTGTCTACGGTTTACTGTAAGTAGTAATACACTTGCAGTATTTGGTGTTTAATGAATTGCTTTATTGAAACGCCTATTTTTACACATATCTTTAATGTTATAATAATTATTTCAATATTGTCGAAACGTAAGCAGAAATTTAATATAATAGTTTTAACGTGCTAATGAGCGGTGAGGAGGGTAGGTCATGAATAAAGAAGAACAGGTCATGAACGGTTTCAGGGAATTATATAATAAGCTGGTTTGGCTTAATAAAGATAAGATGGAAGAAGGTCTTAAAGGTTTTAAGTCTTCTGAAGTTCACTGCATGGAATATATTGAAAATAATGCAGATTCTAACGTGACACAACTCGCAGAGGCTTTTTATGTAACTCGTGGTGCTATAAGTAGGATGACTAAGAAGCTCATGAAAAAAGGCCTTATTGAAAGTTATCAAAAGTTAGAGAATAAAAAAGAGATCTATTTTAAGCTTACTGAACAAGGGAAAGAGATTTATAAAATACATGAAGACTTGCACAAAGAGTTTCAAGAGCGGGATAAAGTCGTATTTGAGCAAGTAACTGAAGAAGAATTCGACAGTATAATTAGCTTTGTGGAAAAGTATAGTAGACATTTGGATGCAGAAATAAAGAAACAAGGTATACATATTAAGTCGTAATAAATTTAAATAATAAAAAGGTAGCCTTACTCCTGTGAATAGGCTACCTTTTTATTATTGTATTTTTTATTGACTAATCAACAAAACGGAGTTATCATTTTGTTGACAAAGCAACAAAAATGGGGAGGGAAGTTAAATGTCTATATTTAGATCACAAAATGAAAGGGAAACTGAAAAAAGCATAGATAAACATGCTTTACTATTCGGACTTATTTCTGTATTTCTTTGTGGTATAGGTTTCAGTATCATCATGCCTGTAGTTCCATTCTTAGTCCAGCCATATACAAGTAATCCGGAAGAACAAGCATTGGTTGTTACACTACTAACTTCCGTATATGCGGCCTGCGTGTTTTTAGCTGCTCCTGTACTCGGAGCTTTGAGCGATAAATATGGCCGTCGTCCATTACTTTTAATATGCTTATTTGGTTCTGCAATTGGGTACTTAGTTTTTGGAATAGGAGGAGCTTTATGGGTACTATTTGCTGGACGCATAATAGAAGGAATAACAGGCGGGAGCATAAGTACGATCTTCGCATATTTTGCAGACATCATCCCCCCAGAGCAGAGAACGAAATACTTTGGATGGGTGAGTGCAGTTGTAGGTGCCGGAACTATTATTGGACCAACTCTTGGGGGCTTACTTGCAAAGTTTGGTCATTCTGTACCTTTATACTTTGGAGCGCTCATAACTTTATTAAATGTTTTATATGGCATGAAATATATGCCTGAGAGTCTTGATAAAAATAATAGGTTAAAAGAGATTACTTTTGTAAGGTTGAATCCTTTTGCACAGCTAGCAAACATACTTTCCATGAAAAATTTAAAATGGTTACTTGTCTCAGCGTTTTTACTATGGATACCTAACGGATCTTTACAAGCAATTTTCACTCAATTTACGATGGATACTTTTAATTGGCAGCCTGCACTAATCGGAATTATGTTTTCAATTATGGGCTTTCAAGACATTATTTCACAAGCTTTTATAATGCCAAAACTTTTGATCAAGCTTAGTGATAAACAAATAGCGATACTTGGAATGGTATCGGAGATTATTGGCTACAGTTTTATTGCAGTATCTGCTTTGTTTTCCCTATATCCGCTTCTAATCGTTGGGATGTTACTGTTTGGTTTTGGTGATTCAATTTTCGGGCCTTCATTCAATGGGATGCTCTCAAAGTCTGTCAGTTCTAGTGAACAAGGAAGGATACAAGGTGGTAGCCAATCTATTCAAGCTTTAGCAAGAATGATTGGTCCAATTATTGGGGGACAAATCTATGTATCACTCGGCCATGCAGCACCTGCTTTTATGGGGATGATTCTTATAGTAGCGGCAATAGCAGTTTTATATAGGGGGACGCATATAACTGCATAAAAACGAATGATAGGGTGTCGGAACTTAAGAATAAGTGCTGGCACCCTAATTTTCTAAGGTTAAAGAGCTAAGAGAATTTCTGTTGTTTCTGACACGATTTATCCTGTAAAAGTGCAATTCATGCAGGATAATATTTAGTGGCTACAAAGAGTTTACCTTAATTAAAGATTGGTTGTCGTTGAAACTAGAAAAGTTAGGGTAAATGACTAACTATTTTAAGTCACGCCTGAGCTGAAGTAAATAATGACTCCATTTTTATTTTACTCTTTTCTCGAATTTCAGCGTCTGCATGGCGCATTACAAATTTATGCGCAATAGCAATTGCTAAAACATCATCTAATAAGCCAATCCCAATAATAGCAGCTATATCTGGAATGAAGTCAATTGTTAGCACGTAATAGGATAAAGCGGCTAATATGATAAATTTCGCTTTAGTAGGTAGCTCTTTTTTTCTCATTGTGTAGTATAAAATAATACTTTCATATACGCTAGATTTACCGAGATCTGCTGAGCTTTTCTTGAATTTTTTCCAAAGTGTTTGTTTCTCCATATAAACACTCCTTTTACAAAAAATAGATTTTTTAAAAGGATAGACAAAGAAGTGAGGAAATAATCAATTGTATTGGTTTTCTTATTGTATATTTCCATAAAAATAAGGAATTACCTGTTCAAAATAATAGAATGTTGGTTATGTAACGACTCACAGTGTTTTGTTACATAAGTATGTACAGTAAAATGTATGTGGATGATTTATTAATTATTAAACATTAAATAATGGGTATGGGGGAGGAAAAATGAAAATAATAGAACTACCAATTGAATTCGAATTTAATGGACAAAAACAATGTATTTATCCAAGTTTAATTATATTACATAATGAATTAACATTAGTCGATACAGGATATCCAAGTTTTTTACCTTTAATTGAAAATGCAATTTTAAAACATGGCTATGAGATGAAAAACTTAAAAAATATAATTATTACTCATTATGATGACGATCATATAGGGGCTTTATATGATTTCAAAGTGAAATATCCTCACGTTAATATTATTGCTAGTGAAATTGACTCCTACTACATTAGTGGTGAAATAAAATCGGAGAGACTAGTTCAAGCTGAAGAAATGTTACAATGTATGCCAATTGAAGAGAAAGAATTTGGTGAGTGGTTTATACAACAATTAAAAAATATAAGACATGTTTCCGTCGATGAAAAAGTATGTGATGGTCAAATGATTTTGAATAATGAATGTCAAATAGTAGCGACATCAGGACATACTTCGGGACATATTTCATTATATTTTCCGAATTTAGATTGTGTAATTACAGGAGATGCGGCCGTTCAAGAGAATCGTGAGTTAGTAATAGCTAATCCGGGTTTTTGCTTAGATATAGAAAAAGCGGAAGAGTCATTAAATAAGATTAAAAGTCTAAAAGCAGCAAGCTATTATTGCTATCATGGAGGAAAACTTACTGTATAAAAATTTATATTTGCTCCCGAATAATAAAGTCACTTCAAAAAAGAAATAGATGTTTAAAAATAGCATTGAAGTAGTGTCTATTGTTCTCCTATCATTTTTTAAATACACTTAGATAAAAAGGGGGAATTATATGCATAAACTGTTTATTATTGTATTTAGTCTTATACTAGGATTTATAACGTTCCAAATTCCTGTAGTATCGGAATGGATACAAAACTCAGTCTTTTGGTTAATTGTTATTAGTTTGTTGTCATATTCATATAAAAATGATAACAGTGATAAGAAAGATAAAAATGCTGATTAAGAATAATATTGAAAAATTTTCTACTATGTTAGCCTTTTTTTTAGGAGGAAAACTCATTATATAAAATATTAAAAAACCGATCTTTCTTATATCAAAAAGATCGGTTTTTTAATTCATAGATTCCGCAATTCTAATCAAATCATGAACATTGTAGTTTAATCCCTTCAGTTACATATGACTGCATTAATTTTTTATCATTTTTAAGTAAAGCATGTTTGAATTCATTTATTATATCTGTTTGGGATTTCGCCATAATAATTGAGGCCGATTGAAAATATAGTAAGAAAAATACGCAAAATATCTTTATGCATGTAGTGGTCAATTTCATCACCCTGTAACTATATTTCCATAACATTGAAATATATATGTATAGGAGGGGAGAAGATGAGTTTATTGCTTGATGTAATAATAGATATCATTTTATTTTATCCTCGAAATGACATGAAATTAAAACATCATATTGCCAAATTAAGCGAATTTGAGTGGTTTCGAAATCTACACGAAGATACAAAGTATACAAGACTAATTTGGAGTAATAGAAAAATTAAGAAGTTTATTTTGTCTACTACTAATATGGAGGCATTAATTAATTCCGAGAAAAAACAAAAAGAATTTGTCCACCTAGTACACGATGAATATAAAAAAAGAAGATAAGAATTTTTTTATTTTTCATATTTGGCGAAACAAATGGTACAATGAAAGCTAATGTGAAAAATAAGGAAAAGAAGTGGTCTATTTGAAAAACTTTTTAGAATTAGGAATTAGTGAAACGTTTAATCATACATTACGTGAAAATGGAATTACAGAAGCAACACCGATTCAGGAGAAGGCAATTCCTGTTATTATGTCTGGTAAAGATATTATTGGGCAGGCAAAAACAGGTACGGGTAAAACATTAGCATTTGTGTTACCGATTTTAGAAAAAATCAATCCAGAGTGTAGTGATGTTCAGGCTTTAATTGTTGCGCCAACAAGGGAACTAGCACTGCAAATTACGACTGAAATTAAAAAAATGCTTGTTCAAAGAGAAGATATTAATGTACTAGCGATTTATGGCGGGCAAGATGTAGCACAACAATTGAGAAAATTAAAAGGCAATACACATATTGTTGTAGCGACACCAGGACGATTATTAGATCATATACGTCGTGAAACAATTGATTTAAGTAATCTTTCAACGATTGTACTAGATGAAGCGGATCAAATGCTTTATTTCGGTTTCTTATACGATATTGAAGATATTTTAGATGAGACACCTGGTAGTAAACAAACGATGTTATTCTCAGCAACGATGCCAAAAGATATTAAAAAATTGGCGAAACGTTATATGGATGACCCGCAAATGATTCAAGTACAAAGTGAAGAAGTGACGGTAAATACAATTGAGCAGCGTGTCATTGAGACGACAGATCGTGCAAAGCCAGATGCACTTCGTTTTGTTATGGATCGTGATCAGCCATTTTTAGCGGTTATTTTCTGTCGTACGAAGGTTAGAGCAAGTAAGTTGTATGATAATTTAAAAGGACTAGGTTATAATTGTGCTGAACTTCATGGTGATATACCTCAAGCGAAACGTGAAAGAGTTATGAAGAGTTTCCGCGAAGCAAAAATTCAGTACTTAATCGCAACGGATGTAGCAGCTCGTGGATTGGATGTAGATGGTGTAACGCACGTATTTAACTTTGATATCCCTGAAGATGTAGAAAGTTATATTCACCGCATTGGCCGAACAGGACGTGCAGGTGGATCAGGTATTGCAATTACGTTCGTTGCAGCGAAAGATGAAAAACATTTAGAAGAAATTGAAAAAACGCTTGGTGCACCAATACAAAGAGAAATAATCGAACAACCGAAGATAAAACGTGTAGATGAAAATGGAAAACCGGTACCAAAGCCGGCTCCGAAGAAATCAGGCGAGTATCGTCAAAGAGATAGCCGTGAAGGTTCAAGAAGTGATTCAAAAGGTGGCCCAAGAAACAATTCAAGAAATAGTTCAAGAAACGATAATAACCGATCATTTAATAAGCCAAGTAATAAGAAAAGTAGTGCAAAACCAGGTCAGCAAAGACGTGGCCGTTAAATAGTTAGTATTCAAAAATAGTCGCAAAGCGTTGCGGCTATTTTTGGTTTTTATGCAACGAAGTCGATATAAGCACAAGAGTGATTGCATAGAAATAACCTTTAAAATTTCATTCACCGTATTAAAAAATTTAAAATACATAAAGGAAATATAAAGTAGTTTGTTGTATATGTACGATAGTAGGAAACTTTTTACTAACTTAACATATAATTTAAATAGACCGACAGTCGGTCTGATTGGAAGGGGCACTTGAATGCGCATTGTAAAGGAGTATGAGGAGCGTAGAAAGGAAATTTTAGAAACGGCTGAACGTTTATTTGTTACGAAAGGTTATACGAAAACAACAGTAAATGACATTTTAAAAGAGATAGGGATAGCAAAAGGGACGTTTTATCACTATTTTAAGTCGAAAGAGGAAGTAATGGATGAAATTATTATGAGGATTATTAAAGAAGATGTTGCCAAAGCAAAAGTAATCGTCTCTAATCCAAATATCCCAGTGTTAGAAAAGTTATTTCGAGTTTTAATGGAGCAATCGCCAAAATCAGGGGATGTAAAAGATAAAATGATTGAGCAATTTCATCAACCAAATAATGCGGAAATGCATCAAAAAAGTATAGTGCAATCCATTATTCATTTATCTCCTGTTTTAGCAGAGATTTTAGAACAAGGAATCGATGAAGGTGTATTTTCTACACCATACCCACAAGAAACGATTGAATTATTACTATCCTCAGCGCAAGTCATATTTGATGAAGGTTTATTCCAATGGAAGCCGGAAGAAATGATGAGAAGAGCGAAAGCTTATATTAAGATGATGGAAGTATCTGTTGGAGCGAAAGAAGGATCCTTTGATTATATGATGGAGGTTTTAATGAAGCAGAAATAATGCTTTTCTGTTTGTTTATTATAGACCGACAGTCGGTCTAAATTAAAGGGAGGGTGTGATTATGATGTCTATTAGTATAAAACCCTCGATGAAAGATTTTTATTTAATGGTGAGTGGGCAAATTATTACTATTTTAGGTTCAACACTTTTACGTTTTGCTCTGTCATTATATGTGCTAGATATAACAGGGCGTGCTGATATATTCGCAGGATTATATGCGGTAACGAGTATTCCGTTTTTGCTAGCTCCTCTTGGCGGTGCGATAGCAGATCGTTTCAATCGCCGTAATGTAATGGTTATATTTGATTTTATAAACGCTGCGATTGTATTAAGCTTTATAGTTTTGTTATTTACTGGATCTGTATCTATTCTATCGATTGGAACAATTATGTTTTTACTAGCGATCATTAGTGCAATGTACGCACCGGTAGTAATGGCGAGTATTCCGCAATTAGTTCCAGAGAAAAAGTTAGAACAAGCGAACGGTATCGTAAATGGTGTGCAAGCATTATCTAATATAGTTGCTCCTGTATTAGGAGGAATATTATACGGCATAATTGGTTTGAAAATGCTTGTCATAATAAGCTGTCTTGCTTTCTTTTTATCTGCGATTTTAGAAATGTTTATTACAATACCTTTTATAAAGAGAGTGCAAGAAAGTCATATCATACCGACAATTGTAAAGGATATGAAAGAAGGGTTTATATACGTTTTAAAACAGCCATTTATTTTGAAATCTATGCTTCTAGCCGCATTACTAAATTTAATACTGACGCCGCTATTTGTTGTTGGTGCTCCAATTATTATACGAGTAACAATGGAAAGTAGCCACACGTTATATGGAATTGGAATGGGATTGATCGATTTTGCTACTATAATAGGTGCATTATCAATAGGTTTTTTTGCGAAAAAGCTACAGATGAAAACATTGTATTATTGGATGATTTTAATAGCTTTATTAGTAATACCAATGGCACTATCAGTTACACCATTTATTCTTAATTTAGGATACTATCCACCATTTATTCTCTTTATACTTTCTTCAATTCTAATTGCAATGATCATGACAATTGTATCCATCTATGTGATTACTGTAGTTCAAAAGAAAACACCAAATGAAAACTTAGGAAAAGTAATGGCAATTATAACAGCGGTATCCCAATGTATGGCACCGATTGGGCAAGTCGTTTATGGTTTTATGTTTGAAGAATTCAGTATGAAAATTTATTTACCTATATTAGTTATTAGTTTCATAATGTTATTAATAGCGGTTGTGACGAAGAAAATACTATCGAATGAAGGGAACTAGCTTAATATGATTAGGAGAATGTTAAAAAGTGATTTCTCTCAAAATAAAATGATAATTACCATTTTATTTATGTTTATCATGTTATCAAGTCTTTTAATGGCTAGTGCTTCAAGTAATGTTATAAATCTATTGAACTCAATGGAGCAATTGGTTAAAGTATCAAACGCACCGCATTTCGTACAAATGCATGCCGGAGAAGTAAATCAAAAATCAATTGATTCTTTTGTAGAAAAAACTCCGTTTGTAAAAAAACAACAAACGGCTGAGATGGTCCAAATAAACGGATCTAACATTTTTATAAAGAAGAAAAATGAAGCGGAACATAATAGTGTAATGGACATAAGCTTCGTTAAACAAAATAGTAAGTTTGATTTTTTATTAAATTTAAATAATGAAGTGGTTGATATTAGGAAAGGGGAAATAGGTGTACCCATTTATTATATGCAAAAATATAATTTGCGTATTGGAGATAAAATATGGGTTGATAAAAATAAAAATGAACTAGAATTTACTATTTCAGCATTTGTTCGTGATGTTCAAATGAATCCATCAATTGTTAGTTCAAAACGATTCGTAATAAGCTATGAAGATTTCGAAAGAATAAAAAGGAATTTTGGAGAAAGCGAATATCTTATTGAATTCCAGCTAACTGATGTAAATAAAATAAATGAATTTGAAAATCTATACGAGTCATCGAACTTACCTCAAAAAGGTCCCTCTATTACGTATTCCCTATTTAAAACACTCAATTCATTAACAGATGGAATAATAGCTGCGGTACTTATCATAATAAGCGCATTATTAATGTTAATTGCAATGCTATGTATTAGATTTACGATCATTACTTCGATGGAAGAAGATTACCGGGAAATTGGTGTTATGAAAGCTATCGGCATTACAAGTAAAGATATTCAAAAACTATATGTAACAAAATATGTTGTTATTTCAGCTGGTGGGTGTATATGTGGATATATACTTTCACTATTTGTTACAAAGATATTCACTTCGAATATCACTCTTTATATGGGGGCGGCAGATAAAAGTATTTTACACAATGTTGTGCCATTCATAATTACAACACTATTATTTTTAGTCGTTATCTTGTTCTGTCGTATCATTTTACGGAAATTTAGGGGGATTACAGCAATAGATGCTTTACAATCAAGAGATAAAATAGGGAAAAGAAAGATTAGAAACTCTTTTTCACTCAATCGATCTAAATTTAAAAATGTAAATATATTTATTGGTATACAAGATGTTATAAAAAGATTTAAGTTATATCGCGTATTAAGTATCGTATTAATAATAGCTGTGTTTATGATTGTTGTACCTGTTCACTTTTTGTATACGATTCAGTCACCGAAGTTTGTTAATTATATGGGAACAGGAAAAAGTGATATTCGAATAGATTTACAGCAAACTGAAAATATAGAGAAACGATTTAAGGATGTTATATCATATTTACGAAATGATGATGAAGTAGAAAAATATGCAACATTTGTAACGAGTACATTTAAAATGGTAAGCGCTGATGGTATACATGAAAACTTACATGTAGAAGTGGGAGACTTCACTACATTTCCATTAGACTATATGGAAGGTAGGGCACCAAAAATTGAAAATGAAATTGCTCTTTCTTATATGAACGCAAATGAATTAAAAAAGAATGTAGGGGATTCTATCGTTTTATTTGTTGATGGGAAAGAGAAAACACTTACGATTAGTGGTATGTATCAAGATGTAACAAATGGCGGGAAAACAGCTAAAGCGAGCTTTTCTTATAATAACGAAAACATATTATGGTATGTAGTAAATGTAGATTTAAAGTCTAATGTTGATTTGCAAGAAAAAGTGAAGGAGTATAAACAAAATTTTAGTTCTGCAAAAATAACAGATACGGATGATTATTTAACGCAAACTTTAGGAGAGACAATTAAACAATTAAGACTCGTGACTCAGGTGGCTATTTTGATTGCGATATTGATATCAGTTTTAATTACTGCGATGTTTTTTAAAATGTTATTAGCAAAAGATTCTTCGCAAATTTTAATTATGAAAAATATCGGTTTTTCTTATAAAGATATTCGTATACAGTATATAACTCGTTCTATTGTGATCGTATTATTAGGCATTGTGACAGGGACATGTATAGCTGCTACGTTTGGTGAAATGTTAGTAAGTTGGTTAGGCTCATTTATGGGAGCAGCTCATATAAAGTTTGTCGTAAATCCTATCGTTTCTTATATAATATGCCCAGCTATATTATTTATATGTGTGACTGCAACAACACTTTTCAGTAGTTTTACTATAAAGCAAACAAACGATGTAAAGCCAAATGGGGAGTAGGGGTGTAAAACTTGAAAAAAATTTTAGAAGTAAAGCAAGTAAACAAAACATATTCAATAGATGGAAATGCAAATTATCACGTGCTAAAAAATATAGATTTAGAGGTTTATGAGGGAGAATTTGTATCGGTTATGGGGCCTTCTGGTTCTGGGAAATCGACGTTACTATATAATATTAGTGGAATGGATCAAATGTCATCAGGAAGTGTGAAAATTGGTGGTAAAGAAATATCTTGTATGAAAGAAGAAGCGTTAGCCAAGTTGCGTCTTACTGAAATAGGATTTATTTTTCAGCAGAGTAACCTTCTTAGAAACTTGAATCTATTTGATAATATCATTTTGTCAGCATATTTAGCGAAGTGTGAGAGTAAGAAAATAGTAAATAAACGTGCTCTAGAGCTAATGGGGAAAATGGGGATAAGTGATATAGCGTCTCATTATATAACCGAAGCATCTGGAGGGCAATTACAAAGAGTTTCTATTTGTAGAGCGCTCATTAATAATCCAAATATTATTTTTGCTGATGAGCCAACGGGTGCTCTAAATTTAAAATCAACAGAAGAGGTAATGCAAATTTTATTAAATATTAACCGTGATGGAACGACTATTATGTTAGTGACTCATGATGTAAAGGTAGCAGCGAAAACAGAAAGAGTGCTCTTTATGGCGGACGGAGAAATTGTGAGTGAAATACAGTTAGGTAAGCTTAGGAACGATGATTTAAAAGCGCGAGAAGAGAAGTTGTTAAAATGGTTAGCTATACTTGGATTTTAAAAAGAAAAACTCCTATTGAATGTAGGAGTTTTTCTTTTTGTTTGAAAGTTCTAAAAGATGTATAATGATTTTCTGACTATTTAAATTTGGAGGGATACAAGTGAAAAATGAAACGTTGCATAATCAACAAGATATTATTAAAATGCTTGATTCATTATTAAGACCAGCAGAACCATTTTGGAATGAATTTTATGCGAATAGAGAAAAAGATGTTCCGTTTTTTGAAAACGTTCCAGATGAGAACCTAGTTTCGTATATAAATAAAAATTTGGTTTCAAAAGGAAAAGTACTAGAACTTGGATGTGGTCCGGGTAGAAACGCAATTTATCTAGCAAATGAAGGGTTTGATGTAACGGCAGTGGATTTATCTATAGAAGGCATTAAATGGGCGAAAGAGCGGGCTTTAGCAAAAGGGATAGAAATTGAATTTATTTGTGATTCAATTTTTAATTTAGAGGTTCAAAATGAATTTGATTTTGTATACGATTCGGGTTGTTTACATCATATTCCACCACATAGAAGAATAAATTATGTGGATTTAATTAAAAACTCATTGAAATCAGGTGGTTATTTCGGATTAACATGTTTTGCGGCAGGCGATTTAGATGAGCGAAATGGCTCAGAAATAACAGATTGGGACGTATATAGAGGATGGAGTCTGCAAGGTGGTCTTGCTTATTCGGAAGAGAAATTAAGAGAGGTATTTAAGGGATTTGAAGTGATTGAAATTAGAAAAATGAAGCAAATTGAACAACCAAATACTATGTTTGGAGAATCATTTCTTTGGACAGCATTATTTAAGAAGAAATAAGAAAGTAGATAATTGACAAACTCATCGTTTTTATAGACAATACACTTAAGGGAAAATACGTTCGGTTTTGCTGACCGATGTATATTTTGTATAAATACATAACAAGGGGTTGTCTCTGTATGAGTACTACAAATCAAAAAATCACTACATTTTTAATGTTTGAAGGCAAAGCTGAAGAAGCGATGAATTTTTACACATCACTATTTGATCAATCAGAAATTGTAAGTATCTCTCGCTACGATGAAAATGGACCTGGTAAAGAGGGTACTGTAATTCAGGCAACGTTTACGTTACACGGGCAAGAATTCATGTGCATAGATAGTTATGTAAATCATAATTTTACATTTACACCAGCTATGTCTCTTTATGTAACTTGTGATACGGAAGAAGAAATTGAAACGGCTTTTAATAAATTAGCGGAGGATGGAGCAGTACTTATGCCTTTAGGTGCTTATCCGTTTAGTAAAAAATTTGGTTGGTTAAATGATAAGTATGGTGTGTCTTGGCAGTTAACGCTTGCGGAATAAATAAATTGTAATTGATTTGTTAAATGGTTGTAGTTAAGAGATTAAAAATTTAAACAACAAATAAAAAGGTGTTCCAAGCGTCAACAGGTTTGGAATGCCTTTTTATTTTTTAAAATAAATTTGTATTTTTTCTATTTAGAATATTTTATTTTTCTTACTACTTTTTATCTGTTAATATAAAAATATGTATTAATTATTGGTTAGGTTAATAGAAAAAGAAAAGCATAAATAGTAAATGACCTTACATTTAAAATATAACAAGATAGCTAAGGGGAATAGTTATAATGGATACAACTCAACAAAACAGTAATGCATGGGATAAAAAGGTTGAAGAAGGTTCTAGATATACACAACCTGTAAGTCGCGAGGTTATTGAAAGAAGTAAATCAGGTGAATGGGAAATCACAGTTACCACAGAAAAATCAGTTCCTAGAGAGTGGTTTCCAAAATCATTAGATGGATTAAAGATACTTTGCTTAGCGTCAGGTGGAGGGCAACAAGCACCTGTTCTAGCTGCTGCTGGAGCAGATGTAACAGTTACTGATATATCAAGAAAGCAGTTGGAACAAGATAAAAAGGTAGCAGAACGGGACGGGTTAACTTTAAAAACAGTTCAAGGAGATATGTCAGACCTTAGTGATTTTGAAGATGAATATTTTGATATGGTCGTAAATCCCGTTTCTAATTTGTTTGTAAAAGATGTTAATCTTGTATGGAATGAGATATCAAGGGTACTAAAGAATAGAGGAATTCTTATTTCAGGATTTACAAATCCGTTACTATGGATTTTTGATGACAATCAAGAGCAAAAGGGTATACTTGATGTTAAACATTCTATACCTTCATCAACACTAGACTACTTACCAGAGGATGAAGTTCAAGATTATGTAAATTCCAATCAAACAATAGAATATGCACATACTCTTGAAGACCAAATTCAAGGTCAAATTGAAGCTGGTTTAGTTATAAGTGGTTTTTACGAGGATGATTTTGGTGGAACTAGAATATTAGATAAACATATTAAAACTTTTATTGCTACAAAAGCAATAAAGTTAAAGATGGATTAAAAATTATTACTTGTTATACCGGGATTAGTTGAAGAATGGTCTTCAAAATAGGGAAAGTTCAATATATGTCAAAAAGGATGGCACTGGCCATCCTTTTTCTTGTGTATTTTGAGTATATAAACAAATTTTACAACTCTCAGCTGAACCTGTTATTATTTTTTGCTACACGTTGCCTTATTAAGAATTTTGCATGCCGAATCTTTTCCCAAGTTTAGCTAACAGTTCAGGCTGATCCCCTTGGCTCATTACAACTTCAATAAAGATAAGTTGATTGTTATTTACAGTTATATTCGTTAAGACTTCTGCTAACTCTGTTTCATTTTCCACTTTCCATGTTAGACTTTTTTCTTCTGTTCCGAATACGTTCGCTAGTTTTGTGTAATCCCACATTTGTATGTCATTATACGGTTCATTTTGACCATGAATTGCACGTTCAACAGTGTATCCATTGTTATTAATTAAAAATATAATTGGTTTTAAATTTTTCCGAAGTATAGTTGATAACTCTTGAACAGTTAATTGGAAAGAACCATCACCAATAATTAAAATGTTACGCCGCGATAAATTAGCGAGCTGTGTGCCGAGTAGAGCAGGTAATGTATAACCAATTGATCCCCATAATGGTTGTGCTACATAAGTGGTGTTATTTGGTAAAGGGATAGTGGCACTACCGAAGAAAGGGGTTCCTTGCTCTGCAATTAAAACATCGTTTTCTTGTAAGAAATGGTATATTTGTTGCCAAAATCGTTTTTGTGTAATCATTTGTGCTTTTGGATTGAACTCTTCTGTTATAGATAGTGATTCTGAAATAAACGGCTTAATTTCAAGTGTTTCTTCTTTGCAATGTTCGATTAAATCATTTAATTGTTTTAAAACATCTTTCATTATAACGGGTCCATATTTTTTATCTATAATTTTCACAGTATAGGGATGGATTTCTATTACTTGCTCTTTTTTAAATCCTTGTGTAAAGCCACCGGTAATAGTATCAGTTAATTTCACGCCAATACTAATAATACAGTCAGATTCATCAATTCTTTTTCGTAAGTATGAAGGACTAACGTCACCAGTATAAATTCCTATAAATTGGGGGTGTTTTTCAGGGAATATTCCTTTCCCCATACTTAATGTTGCGATAGGAAACCCAGTTTTTTCTACGAATTGATGCAAATATTCTTCCGCATGAAAACGAGCCACTTCAAAATCAGCTAAAATAACAGGTTTTTTGGCACTGTTTATTTTTGAAGTTGCATGTAGAAGCATTTTATCCAGCGCATCTTTATTACTTACAACTGTTTTATGTAAAATGGATTCCGTAGGTTTATTAATTGGTTTATTATACACATCAATCGGTAATTGAATATGAACAGGGCGTTTCTCACTCCAACATGCACGTAACACACGATCAATTTCCTCAGCAGCATGTTCGGGGGTTAAATTTGTTTGCGCTACAGTAATTTCTCGATACATATTGGAAAAGTGATTGAACTTTCCATCACCTAACGTATGATGAACGAGTGCTCCATTCTCCATTACTGTTGTTGGTGGTGTCCCCGTGATTTTTATAACAGGTACATTTTCTGCGTATGAGCCAGCAACACCGTTAATGGCGCTTAATTCTCCAACACCGAAAGTGGTAATAAGAGCAGCGATTCCTTTTATACGAGCATATCCATCAGCAGCATATGCCGCATTTAATTCATTACAATTGCCAACCCATTCTAACTTTTCATGTGCTACTACATCATCTAAAAAAGCCAAATTATAATCACCAGGGACACCAAAAATATGTTCAATTCCTAATTCGATTAGTCGGTCTAATAAATATGTACTTACAGTATATTGCGTTTTCAAATGAATCATCTCCTAATTGTGCAATGAATATTTCAATAGACGAAAGAAGTTCAAATGCGTTCATTAAAATATTGATTACTGGATTGTGGTATAATTTATATACAGGGGGAAAGTAGATGACACAACATAAAGAAGAACAGATGAATGAAGCATTAGCATTATTTTACTTTGCATATAAAACATTTACTGAAAAGCCAGATGAAATTATAAAAGAGTATGGCATACAACGAGTACATCACCGAATTTTATTTTTTATCGCACGCTTTCCAGGTATAAGCGTAAATGAGTTATTATCACTGTTAGAAATAAGTAAACAAGCTCTTCACGGACCATTACGACAACTTGTGGAAAAGGGTTTAATTGAGAGTAATGAAGCTACACATGACCGTCGTGTGAAACAGTTATCATTAACAGAAAAAGGTACCGAATTAGAGAAAAAATTGAGCGATGTACAAAGACAACAAATGGGTACTATTTTTTCAAAATTTGGTGAATCGTGTGAAGAAAATTGGCATCAAGTTATGAATGAAATGGCAAATAGCCGATCAGGTTTTGATGCTTGGATATCAAAACGGGAAGTTGCAATCGATCAAAAATGATAAGAAATATATCTGTTTTATAGTTTGAAAAAGAACAGATTTTATCCATTCCATTAAAATACGTATGCCTAAAAATGTAAGAAATAAAAAAATCTCCTACATTTAGATTGTACCGAAGTAAAGCAGGAACATGTATCCATACTGACATTAATGGTGTGCTGAATACATTGCAAAAATCAAGAGTTGTACAATTGGATGGCAATCTCAAAGTGAAAACGCCGATTCTATTAGAAGTGCAAAAACGTAAGGCTGTTGCTTCGTGCATAGCTTAGTGGGTGTGTCAACCATCCATGTGTACTCGATTTGTCGGGGCTTGTAGCACACGCCGGAGTAATCTGAGTGGTGGCTTCTTTCATAAGGAAGAATTGCTCTTTTTCGAAAGGGTGGTGCAAGTGGGAAAACAATCGTTCGTTGCCAGTACCAACCAAAAACTTACTTGAGGTGTTATCGTATGGTGGCATGAATGCTAGAGCGTCAACCTGTCTAGTGATAGACGAAAAGACCTAGCGTTCTAACTCAAGCCCCACTGAAACAATGGGGTAGTTGACACGTGTACGCAATGGAACAATCATATTCACATTTCCGAGAGGGGTTATCATGATAAAACTTGTACTTATTCGTCACGGACAAAGTTTATGGAATCTTGAAAATCGTTTTACTGGTTGGACTGATGTAGATTTATCAGAGAATGGATTAAGTGAAGCGAGAGAAGCAGGGGCAATATTAAAGAAAAATGGATATACTTTTGATGTTGCTTATACATCTGTATTAAAACGAGCAATTCGGACGTTATGGATTGTACTTCATGAGATGGACCTTGCATGGGTCCCAGTACATAAATGTTGGAAACTAAATGAAAGACATTACGGTGCATTGCAAGGATTGAATAAAGATGAAACGGCGAAAAAATATGGTGAGGAGCAAGTTCATATTTGGAGAAGAAGTATTGATGTAAGACCACCTGCTCTTACTGAAGATGATCCTAGGTATGGAATGAATGATCCAAGATATAAAACACTGAAAAAAGGTGAATTTCCATTGACAGAATGTTTAGTGGATACGGAGAAAAGAGTACTTAATTATTGGCATTCAGAAATTGCGCCGAAATTAAAGAATGGTAACAAAGTAATCATTTCATCACATGGTAATACAATTCGCTCGCTAGTAAAATATTTAGACAATCTTTCAAGTGATGGTGTTGTTTCATTAAATATTCCAACGAGTATACCACTCGTGTATGAATTAGACGATAATTTACGACCAATTCGTCATTATTACTTAAGTATGGACGGAGAAGTACCAGAAGGGGAAATTCCGAAACATATTTCTTTTTAACATGAAAATTTGAAACGCGTGCTTGTCTACATATACAATGTAGATTCAGGATAAAAGACGTGGTACCTTCTAATGTATATGCGATATTGCTAATTTTAGAAGCTTGTCCACGTCTTTTGTCATAAAGAGAGCTGCTTGTGCATGTAATGATATCGTGAGTAGTTTTTGAATGGAGGGTGATGTCATTGGTGATCTCTAACATTCGAATCGGTTTATTTATTTTAGCAATCGTTTTTCTAGTTCTTGTTTTCTTTTACTGGAGAAATGAAGAGTTGTACGAAGAGAAGAAGCAACGTATTAGAAAGACTTGGTATGGGTTGTTTATAGTATCAGTCACCGTGTATTTCATGATAAAAGGAATTGATTTAACCCTCTGGAAAAATCTTTTAATGTTCACTGCAATGGTTATTTTCGTTGATATTGCATTTATTTTAACCCCTAATATTTCAGAAATATGGGGAGCGAAATTTAGCGATATCGGCAAGACTGTTCAATCGATAAAACGGTCATTAATTGCTTCTAAAGCAAGAGGAGAAATATACACAACAATTATTCAAAATGTCAATCCGGCAGTATTCGGTACGATGGAATGGCATACGGAAGAAGAATATACAAAAAGCTTAAACGCATTTTTAGATTCGTATGGTGAAAAGATTGGGGCAAAAATTGTTGTATTTGAAGCGGCAAAGGAATTAAATACAAACTTTCGCGGTATCCGCTCACAATTTAGTATCATCGTTCCGTTTGAACATATTGAGCAATTGAATGAGCAGAAAGCGGTGCAAGTAGAAAATGTCGGAATTATACCAGCAAAAATAGTGAGTGATGTTTTCATTGTTATTGATGGGAAGAAAAATAACCTGCAAGATCGAGATTTTGAAAATGTATATAATTTAACAATACATCATAGCTATTTTAGTAAATAAGGACAGGATTTTTTCTGTCCTTTTCACTTATATATAATGGTAAAGTAAATTTAGATATACTTGTATAAAATCGGACAATCATCCCTACACTAGCACATAGAGGTGATTGTAATGATAAAAGATTATGACAATGATTTTTTTAAAGAAGATAATGAAGATACAACAGATTTCTCGTTAATAAAAGGAGATACATTACAGCAAGTAGAGGAATTAGAAGAAGAATTAAAAAGAAAATGATACGTGTACATGCTGTTTATATTTACGATATAATATAAATAGAAGGTTGTATCTTTTTGAAAAGGGGGAGAAGAGATGGCTGGAGTAAATGTACAAAAGTCTTCATTTTTTAAAGAAAAAAAAGAAGAACCAAATACAGATTTCTCTCTTGTGAAAGGTGCATTGACTCAAAATGTAGATCGATTAGAAAAATTTGTAGAGGCAATTCCATATAAGTATATAAAAGAGGGTAATGCAAAAGAGAATGCGTAAAAACATTCTCTTTTGCATTACCTCTTTATGATTTGTTTATGCGTTATTTCTTTTTTGTTTAAAAATGACTTTATACATATAATACCCAAGGGCTGCAAAGATGAATCCAATAACAGCACCAACTATTTCTTTCATAAACAATAAGTATAATGAAGCGATAAGTAGGGCAAATAAGATTAAAAGTAATACATACTTTGAAATGAATTCTAACCCTTTGTATACTAATAGTATTACACCTGAAAGAACAGTAAGGATAGGTAATATCCTATTTTCGAAAAAACCTTCCTTTTTTTTGCTAGAATGCTGTTGTTTATTCAATATAAATATACTCCCGTCTTAAAGGATTAATGTTTTATTAGCTTTGCTATTTCATTTTCGAAAAGATTTTTGGTTAAATAGGTTATATCAAAGGAATCATTTATTATATTTCGAGTTAATAGCCATTGGATGTTTGGTGATTTAATAACAAAGAATCCATTGTCAGAAACAATCTCATTTTTTTCTGTTATATCCAAACGCATTGTAAATAGACTGTGTTGTTTTTTAATCTATTATGTGTGAAAAATTATTTTAACCAAAAATATATTAGATTATAATTCCAATAAAATCTACTTTTTTATAATATCAAATATTATTATTAAATAGTAGATTAATATTGGTAATTTTATGGTAATTGACAAAAATAAAAAAGAGAGAATGCCAGGTAGGAGTTGAAGATACAACAGATTTCTCGTTAATAAAAGGAGATACATTACAGCAAGAAGAAGAATTAGAAGAAGAATTAAAAAGAAAATCATAAGTGTACACTCTTTCTGCATTTGCTATATAATATAAATAGAAGATTGTATCTTTTTGAAGAGGGGGAGAAGAGATGGCTGGAGTAAATGTACAAAAGTCTTCATTTTTTAAAGAAAAAAAAGAAGAACCAAATACAGATTTCTCTCTTGTGAAAGGTGCGTTAACGGAAAATATAAATCGCTTAGAGAAACTGATGAATAATAGCAGTTCAAAATATATACGAGTGAAAAAAACAAAAGAAAATGCATAGTGCATTTTCTTTTGTTTTTTATTTAATATTAAACTTTTCTTTTATTTTTTCAGGTAAATCTGCTTTCTGAATCTCTTCATAGGATTTTACTTCAATTGATGATATTTCATTTTTGCTCTTATCATCTTGATCTACATAAAGACATAAAAATGCATTTTCATTTAATTTATGTTCGTTTGATGCTTTCTTACTTCTAAATGTAATTTGTTTTTTTACTCCGTCTTCGTCATAAGCAGGCAGTGTGTAGTTTCTTAAGTTTTTACCTTCAACTTTTTCGATAGTTCCTTCGCCTTGTATCTGTACGTAATATACATCTTTACCAATTCGATTTAGTGATGCTCTCTCACAGCCAATAGTAAAACTAGAAAATAATAAACATAGTGTAATAATTGTTAAAAACTTTTTCATTTTCTTTATCTCCTTCAATTTCGTTCTTTACACAGTATACGGCTATTATGAAGTGAGAAAAATCGATATAGATTACAACATCCTTACAATGTTGTAAGAGTGTTGTACATAAAATGAATAATATATTAAAAAGTTAAAAGAAAAGTAAAATAACGAATCATGGTATAATGATAAAAGACCTACATATTATTTTGTCATTTTGAGAGGAGCTTAAAAATGTATTCTACTTTAGAACAATTAACAAAGCACCCTGTATTTTATCATTTTGCAGAAATTTCAAAGATTCCTAGAGGATCGGGTAATGAAAAGGAAATTAGTGATTATTTAGTTGGTTTTGCAAAAGAGCGTAATTTAGAAGTAATTCAAGATGAAGCAATGAATGTCATTATTAAAAAAGAAGCAACTGCTGGTTATGAAAATGTACCAGCTATTATCATTCAAGGCCATATGGATATGGTATGTGAAAAAAATCAAGCAACCGTACATGATTTTGAAAAAGATCCAATTGAATTGCGAATCATTGGGGACATGTTATATGCAAATCAAACAACTTTAGGCGCTGATAATGGCATTGCGGTGGCGTATGCGATGGCTTTATTAGATTCGAAAGACATTCCGCATCCAGCACTTGAAGTAGTTATTACTACTGAAGAAGAAACAACAATGGGCGGGGCTTTTGCTGTTGATTCAAATCATTTTGAAGGAAAGATTTTTATAAATATTGATTCTGAAGAAGATCATAAATTACTTGTAAGTAGCGCAGGTGGTGCGAAAGCTGTTGAAACAATTCCAGTAATTTGGGATGAAGCGTCAGCGAATACGGATGCATATCGTCTATATGTTGGTGGTTTAAAAGGCGGACACTCTGGTATGGAAATTGATAAACAACGTGGTAATGCAAACAAAGTATTAGGACGAGTATTACGCGATTTATCAGCAAATATTCAATTTGATATAAGTGAAGTTCACGGCGGGTTAAAAACAAATGCAATTCCGCGTGAAAGTGTAGCTACAATTTTATTACGTCAAGAAGATGTAGAGAAGGTAGAAGAAAAGCTAGAGTCATGGACACGAGTATTACAAGAAGAAATGCGTGCTGTTGATCCAGATGTTCATGTTACACTTACAAAATTGGATGAGAAAGTAGAAAAAGTATTTGCTAAAGAGACGCAAAAACAACTTATTTCATCATTATTCTTAATTCCAAACGGCATTCAAAGTATGAGCATGGATATTAAAGGTCTTGTAGAAAGTTCAACAAATTTAGGTGTTATTGAAACGTTGCAAGATGAAATTAAATTACGTAACGAAGTGAGAAGTTCTGTAAGTAGTTTAAAACAACATGTTGCAGATGAGATTAAATGTATCGCCGATTTAGTTGGTGCAACATTTGAAATCGAGTCAGAGTATCCAGAATGGCCATACAATCCGAATTCACAAATTCGTAATTTGTTTGAAAAAGTGCATCAAGAAAAATACAATAAAGATGTTGAAATCTTCGCTGTACATGCAGGGATTGAATGCAGTGTATTCGTTCAAAAGATGCCTGAATTAGATGCAATTTCATTCGGTCCAGATATATTCAATGTCCATACTCCAGATGAACATATTAGTATTTCTTCTGTTGTGAATAACTGGGGATTCTTTGTTGATGTAATGAAGGGTACGAAAGAATTAGCTAAGTAATAATGATGAAATGAAAAGTAGCCTATAAAATTTTATAGGCTACTTTTTTGTATAGCGTTGTATTAGAAATTCACTTTTATGTTAGTATTTCATTTTTGCTTTAATTTCTAGAGGAGATTGTACCAAAAATTGCTCCGGATATTGCCCCTATTAAAGTAATGAAAATTGCACTCCACGCTGCAAATGACATTATTACACCTCCAAATAATACATTATTGTTTCTTAAGCTTTTAAATAGAAATGATGATTGAAACAACTACTAAGAAAATAAGAGGAGACCAAGAGAAGAAAGACATATAACATTATCCCTTCGATATTTATATAAAATAATTATCGCATATTTATAAATCGAACATGTGGGATATGTAATATTGCATATTGAATGGTAGAACTTAAAGAAGTGGAAACAGGTATTGAGTAAAAATGATAATTTATAAAGAAAGTAAGGATTTTTTCTAATTTTAAAAAGGGCAAACAACCAAAATCTCCTCTATCTTATATAAGGTAGAGGAGATTTTAAAAGGGTTTTTGTTTAAGAAAATAGTATCCAATATTTAGTTGCTGGTGAGATAAACGTAAATTATTTTGAGATTTTAAAGCTGCCTCCATAATAATAATTTTCTCCAAGTTTCATAACAGCTACATATGTTCCTGGATTATAAGCCTTAGTAATAGGTGTTACAAATCTACCATAATTATGTTTTAAACCAGAGTCATAAATGGTTTTATATCTATGCAAGTTTATTTCATCATTTTCATTTCCACTCAATTGATATATTTTTACAATACCAGTATCTTTACCACCAGTAAATATAGTAACATCGAATGTATCTCCATGTTTTAAGTCACCAACTGCTAACTCTTCTATAAAATCTGCATTATGATGTAATAAAAAATAGCTTTGCCAACGCCAATTATCTGAAAATCGTGATTCTGTTTGTGTAAGTTGCGATTCAGCAGACACAGGTGGGAGCGTACCAATTGTATTCGAAAATAAAAATCCTCCAACAGTCAATGCACCAATAATTGTTGATTGCCTTAAAAGTTTCATGTTCTAAACCTCCTATTTACTTAAGGATTCAGAAATCGTTTTTGTGAAAAGCTAGCTATGAAATCTAATGGATGATAATATCTTCTATAATCATATTAACATTTATTGATTTATCAGACAAATCAATAAATAATAAAACTATATCGAGAGAGTTAAGGCTAATATAAGAAAGAAGTTAGAAGTATAGCTAAGAAATCTGTAGTATATGTAATTGGGATTTGTTATTTGAAAACTCGATTGTTTTAATGTTTAAATTTCAATTCAACTTTAAGTTTCAGTACATAATTTTACAATTTGACTTATGTAATTTATCAAGTTATGATTTTTTTATTATAAAAGAAAGGCTTGAATATAATGATCCGTCGTTTGAGAAAGCTAAAAAATGTAGCAGTCGTATTAAGCTTCTAAGTGAATTACAAAGATCTACAATACTTAGAAGCGAGGAATAAAGTTATGAAGCATCCATTATATAATCATTGGTCAGAAACGAAGTATTTAAAAGATATAGTTACAAATCCACTCATTGAGGTAGGAGAGTACTCCTATTATTCAGGGTATTATGGTCATCAAAATTTTGAAGATGGCTGTGTAAGGTATTTGTGGGGGGATGCTAAGTCCAGAGCACTTTTCAATCCAATTGAACAGATGGGATGGCATCTTGATAAACTCATTATTGGGAATTATGTTTGTATTGCCAGTGGAGTAGTCATTTTAATGGGTGGTAATCATAATCATCACTCAGAATGGATTACAGTATATCCATTCGCTGAGCAAATTGAACATTCATATGAACCGAAGGGTGATACAATTATAAAAAGTGATGCTTGGATTGGAATGAATGCAATTATAATGCCTGGCGTTACAATTGGTGAAGGCGCAATCGTTGCAGCAGGATCAGTCGTAAGTAAAGATGTTCCGCCGTATACAATAGTGGGTGGAAATCCAGCTAAAGAAATAAAGAAACGATTCACTGATACAGAAATAAATTTGCTGATGGAAATGCGTTGGTTTGATTGGGATAGAGAATTAGTTGAGAAGGCAATGCCTATATTATCTAGCTCATCTATCAATCTATTATATGATTTTTATAAAAAGGAAGTAAAAAATAGATAAGTCTGTGAAAAAAACTACATTCTATATAGGATGTAGTTTTTTATTATAAAAGATTAATAGTCTAGACTAAGGAAAATTTATCTCTGGTATGAGTCTAGCAAATAGCTGAATTGAATAATTAAAATCCTTGATAGCTAATAAAGCCAGTGTGTCTCGATATTTAATCGGACACACTGGTTTTATTTTTTGTAAATGTGGAACAAATGTATTATTTAGATTGTCTATTCATTGTAATCCTAAAAAATATGAAATTACGGATCATTTTTAATAATACAAGGGTATTAAAAATAAGGATGTGTGGGGAATACTGACTGTATCAGTGCGCCTAAAATGATGGAATGGTTTATATGGAAGCGATCCTAACGTCTTATATGTATATAGAATTTGATAAAATTGTCTATTTTTATAGTGATTATGCTAGAAAAGATATTGGAGGTAAGAGAATTGAAAGGTATGTTTTACAAAAAATTCATTGTAATAGTAACAGTGCTGACACTATTTTGTAGCATAGTTGTTACATCTGGGAGCGCATCAGCGGAAACAGTCCCTGTTTTAGACGTAGAAGCAGGATCAGCAATTTTAGTAGAAGCAAATTCCGGAAAAATTTTATATGAGAAAAATGCTGATGAATCACTAGCAATTGCTAGTATGACAAAAATGATGAGTGAATATTTAGTTCATGAAGCGGTGGAGAAAGGAAAACTTAAATGGGATCAAAAAGTTAAAATTTCTGAGTATGCATATACGATTTCGCAAGATCGTTCATTATCAAACGTTCCATTAGAAAATAGTGGCTCTTATACGGTCAAAGAGTTATATGAGGCAATGGCAATTTACTCTGCAAACGGTGCAACAATTGCTTTAGTTGAAGAAATTGCTGGAAAAGAAGCCGATTTCGTGAAAATGATGAATGATAAGTCAAAAGAGTTTGGAATGAAAAATTACAAATTTGTAAACTCTACAGGCTTAACAAACTATGATTTAAAGGGACATCATCCAGAAGGGACAACTCCAGACGAGAAAAATAAAATGTCCGCAAGAGATTGTGCGATTTTAGCACAACGTCTCGTTCAAGATTTCCCCAAAATGTTAGATACAGCAAAAATCCCCAAAAAAACATTCCAAAAGGGTGGCAAGTATCCAATTGATATGGTGAATTTTAACATGATGTTAAAAGGTTTAATTAAGCAATACGAAGGTGTAGATGGTTTGAAAACAGGAACAACTCCAGAAGCTGGTGATTGCTTCACTGGTACGGTAGAAAGAAACGGTATGCGTCTAATCTCTGTAGTAATAAAAGCAAACTCTCATACAGCACGTTTTGATGAAACGAAGAAATTATATGATTATGGATTTGCAAATTTTGAAGTGAAGAATATCTATGGAAAAGGTTCAGTAGTAAAAGGGCATGAAACAGTGCGAGTTGCAAATGCAAAAGACAAAGATGTAATAGTTCAAACAAAACAAGCTATTTCACTTCCAATGCCGAAGGGAAACAAGGACGTTTATAAAAAAGAATTTAAAGTATCGAATGAAGAACAAGAAGCGCCCATTAAAAAAGGTATAGCAATAAGTAAAATGGTTATCTCGCCTAAAGATAATACGGATCCTGGATTTTTATCAGGTAAATCATTACAAATAGACCTTGTAACAAAATCTGATGTAGAACAAGCAAATTGGTTTACACGTTTTATGCGTAAAATCGGATCTTTCTTTAATGGTATGTGGAATAGTGCGGTTGATATAGTAAAAAGCTAAGTTTATAGGGTGAAAACTAAATATTAATCTAAAAAAAGAGTTTCGAAGCTTTATAGATTCTTATGTAGATAGCTCGAAATGGAAGATGGTATTAATTTTTAAATTGGATACTTCGAAACTTTTGTTATTGTAATCAAGCTAACAGAAATTTGTATCTATAAAATCAAAAAACAATATTCTTTTTGTGGAAATATACAGAAAGGATGGCGTTTATTATGAATTTTTTAATTCAAAGCATTCTATTACAAGGTTAGTTTAATAAAGTTATATAAAGAAAAACCATCCATTATTTCATCAAGTGACAATAAAAAAATAATATCCGGTACTTATTTCTGTAATTAGATTTTATAAAAACTTAATAAAATCTTTTCTTTGTATTAAATACTTTGTTTTAAATTATTTATATAAGGAAATGGAGACCAAAAAACAGATGTATAGATTGACTTTGAAGTGCTTATATCAGGGATATAACAATTCTCCCGCTACACTAGTATAGTGGCCTTTATGAATAGCAAAATCTACAATTTACAAGGAGAACATTTTATGAGTAAGAGAATAAAAGAATTAGATTCTATACGAGGGTTAGCGGCACTTACTGTGGTATTTGGACATTTTTGTTTAATGCTACCATCGTTGCCTAATGCTATTAAATTTTCCCCACTTAGGTTTTTATGGGCGGGTGGGGAAGCTGTTATCGTTTTTTATGTACTAAGTGGTTTCGTGTTGTCTATGGCACTTTATCATTCAAAAACAAATTATTGGGGATATTTAATTAAGAGATTTGTAAGAATCTATATTCCTTATTATTTTTGGATAATCGTTACCTTTGCTTTATTTATTTTATTTTCGCCGTATGAAGTGGTAGGACTACGTGATTGGTTCTATGATAGATGGCAAGGGTCTATAACAAAATTAGATATTATAAACCACTTTGTGCTTCTTAATAACTTTTTTACGGAAAATTATAATCCAGTTATTTGGTCATTGGCTCAAGAAATGCGTATATCTATTGTGTTTCCTTTGTTATTTCTTCTCTTTTATAAACTGAATTGGAAGAAAACGATGCTATTTGCTTTGAGCTTTTCTTTAATTAGTGTTTTTCTTAATATGTTGCATATTGGGAAAGCTGAGGGGTTTTATAATGGTTATGCTGATACGCTACATTTTACATCTATGTTTATGGTTGGAATGTTACTTTTTAAACATCAGGAAAAACTTATCTACTCATATAGGAATATGAAAAAATTTAATAAAGGATTTCTTATTGCACTAGGGATTATTTTATATTTATATTCCATTTTAATTTATGGTATTTCCCGTAATGATACTACTTTCTTATTAAAAGATTGGGGTGTCGTAATGGGTGTTAGTATATGTATTATAATGGCCATGAGTAACCTAAAAGTAAAAGCATTTTTAAATAAGAGTGTGTTTGTATATTTAGGGGAAATTTCATACAGTATCTATTTGTGCCACTTTCCAATCATGATGGTACTATTTAAACTTTTGTATACAAAGATACCTATCTTTTTCCTTCTTATTTTGTGCATTACAATGACACTACTTTTTTCTATAGTTTCGTATCATTTAATCGAAAAGAAATGTATCAATTGGGCAAAACAAAGAACCACAAATTTATTGAAAAAAGTATAATGCCTAGAGAGAGTTTATTTCTTTAGTAAATATACGAATATGACCGATTCCTAAGCATTTTTATGAATCGGTCAATTTAGGATTATAAATGTAAATATAGTAAAGTGGAATATAAATGAAATCGAAAACCATTTAGAAATAACAATTACGTTGTGAGCTATTGTATAGTATAGATATGGTTAATACTAAAGGGGGAATACATATGTGGAAGCGATTTGTAGCGATTGGTGATAGTTTTACAGAGGGAATAGGGGATGAAGTTGAGGGGATTGTATTAAAAAGCTGGGTAGATCACTTTGTTCAACTGTGTGTACACGATATAGAATATGCCAATTTTGCAAAGCGTGGTTTAGTAACGAAAGAAATTCGCTCGCAGCAATTGGAAAAAGCATTAACTTTTAAACCAGATTTGGTTAGTCTAATTGCGGGTGCAAACGATGTATTAAAAGGACGTTGGAATCATCAAGCATATAAGAACGATATGGAATTTATGATAGATAAATTAAGTAAAACAGAAGCTGATATTGTTATAGCAAACCTTCCAGATTTTACAGTGCGGCATCCTTTTGCTTCTGAAAAAAAACAAGTAATAAAAGAACAATTATTAGAGGTAAATGATGTTATATGTTCACTAAGTAGAGAGTATAAGCTTCATCATGTTGATTTTTGGAATCATCAGTTAGTTAATGACAATACGCTTTGGTCTACGGATTTCATTCATCCAAACTCAAAAGGCTATGTAAAAGTTGCTGAATTGATTTTTAATAGTTTGCCTGTACATGATTCTTCTAAATAAGCTGTAGAATGACCAAAACTCCTGTCGGACATATCGCACAGGGGTTTTTAATACGAAAAAGAAGGATAAAGGGCTATAAATTATAGTTTAAGTAACTTTTTATTTTTGATATTTTCTGTTGCAGAACTCTTTGTATAAGGGTTCTTTTTTGTAGATATTTGATACAAAAAAGATAGAATTGGAGAACAGGAACCAAGAGATATTTTAAATGAAATTGTTAAAACAATACTAATAATAAAGTTCGTTAATTATATCGGCTTCTTCTTTTTGTATGAGCTTAAAGACTTCTCTCTTCTAATCCGGCTTAACCATAAATTAAATTTTTATTGTAAATGTGGAACAATTTCAATACTTACGCTGTCTATTAATCGTTACGCGTTTTTATTTAATATATCAAGAAAGGAAAAAACATTTTTATATAAGGGAGAAGATTGAATTGAAAAAATTATGGATACTGCTTTTCTTTTGTGTCGCAGTTATGTTGGTAGGATGTAATAAAAACGAATCGCCAAAACAAGCATTTGAAGAATATATAAATTTATGGAATGATAAAAAATTTGCAAATATGTATGATCATTTATCAGAACATGCCCAAAAAACGATTTCTAAAAAGGAATTCACAGAGAAATATCAAAAAATTTATGAAGGTATTGGCGTTAAGAATTTAAAAGTTAAAACGAAAGGAGAGAATGCAAAAGATAAAGAACTGTTACTTTTTGAAGTTAAGATGGATACAGGTGGAGGAACAGCTTCATTTATCCATGAGGCAAAACTTGTGAAAGAGAAAGAATCTTGGAAAATAGATTGGACACCAGATTTTATTTTTCCAGGTATGAAAAAAGATTACAAAGTACGTATGCAAATAGAACAAGGAAAACGTGGGGAAATATACGATCGAAATGGGAAAGGTCTAGCAACGAATGGTAAAGCAACTGAAGTTGGAATTATTCCAGAGAAACTCGGCGAAACGGCGGCGCAAACAAAAGAAATAGTAGCACAGTTACTGGATATGTCTATAGAAGAGGTCGATCAGAAGCTTACAGCGAAATGGATAAAACCGGATTCCTTTGTACCAATTGGTATTTTAAAAGAGGGAACTAGACAGAATGATTATATTGAATTAGAAGGAGTATCATCTCGTCCAGTCAATATTCGTACGTATCTATTAGGTGAAGCAGCTGCACATTTAACTGGATATATAGGAAAGGTGAATGCAGAGGAATTAAAATCGCTTCAAAAAAGAGGTTATCAAGCTGATGATTTAATAGGTAAGACAGGTTTAGAGAAAGTACTTGAGAATAAATTGCGTGGTGAAAAGGGTGGACGCGTATTTATAGAAGATGAAAACGGGCAAGAAATTAAAAACGTAGCCAAAAAAGAAGCGAAAGCAGGGGAAAATGTTACGTTAACAATTGATGCTGCAATTCAAGAAAAAATCTATAAGGAGATGAAAAATGAAGCCGGCTCTAGTGCAGCGATCAATCCTAAAACAGGTGAAACAATCGCGCTTGTAAGTAGCCCTGCGTATAATCCAAATACAATAGTTAGAGGAGCATCAAAGGCCCAACGAGAAGCATGGAATAACGACTCGAAACTACCAATGATGAATCGCTTCACACAAGCATTTGTACCAGGTTCCGTATTTAAAACGATTACAGGTGCAATTGGTTTGGAAACAAACACAATAAAACCTAAGGAAGAATTTAATATTCAAGGATTAAAGTGGACAAAAGATTCCTCTTGGGGAAATTATTATGTAACACGTGTGAAGGATGCAAGTCCAATTGATTTTGATAAGGCAATGAAGTACTCTGATAATATTTATTTTGCTCAACAAGCTTTGAAAATGGGAAAGGATCAGTATGTAAATGAATTTAAAAAATACGGATTTCATGAAAAATTACCAATTGAATACGCATTTCCTATTTCAATCATTGCAAGAGATGGGATAAAAAATGATATTCAACTAGCAGACACGGGATACGGACAAGGACAAGTATTAATGACACCACTTCATTTAGCATTAACATATGCACCGATTGTGAATGAAGGGAATATTCCGTCGCCTCATCTTTTAAAAGAAGCAAAAGTTACGGGGAATTGGAAAGAAAATGTGATTTCTAAAAAGAATCAAGACATATTAAAGAGTGTATTAATCAAAGTCATTAATGACCCTGATGGCGCGGGGAGAATTGCTAAGATTAATGGTGTAACTCTTGCTGGTAAAACAGGTACAGCAGAATTGAAAGAATCGAAAGAGGCAGACGGAAAAGAACTCGGATGGTTTGCAGCTTTTGATGCAAATGAGCCAGACATGATTGTAACCATGATGATTGAAGATGTAAAAGGAAGAGGAGGGAGCAATGTTCCAGGCGAAAAAGTAAAACATATTTTTCAGAAATAATAGCTTATCATAAGGTGAAATCTTCTAGTAAATTCACTATATGTTTGCTTAACTCAAAGGTATAAATTGCTTGAAATATAGAACAAATATATTTTAAAAAAGCATTCTTACTAGTCGAGAATGCTTTTTTACTGTGGCTACAGAAAGTTGATAACTCATCTTCATGTTCATTTTTGAAAGGTTGACATTGTAAATAGTAAATAGAAGAGTAAAACAAAATGAAATGGACAAGTTTTAAAATTAAACAAAACAGTTATTTAGTAAAACATAAATAGAGCACACAAATAAGCATGCTCTAAGAAAAAATGTGATATAAGTGGAGTGTTGCATGAAATTCACAAATAATAATCAGATTTTTATGAGTGTATTTTTAACATTGTATGCTTTACTTGTTTTTTAGGAGCCTGTCATGTAAGAGAATGTATGGGGGATTACACACCTTTACATTCTCAAGAGGATTTTTCTATCAAAAAAAGATAAACAATGGAACAAATGAAATTTGTATCTTGTCTATATATTGAAACCATAATAAAAGTGAGGGCAGTTTTATGTTTATTCAAATAAGTTTGAGGTGTGGAAATGGAACAGACGTTTATTGAAAAGTGTAATCATGATGAGCTGGACTATGTTATAAAAGACTATTGGCAAGATGTATGGAATTATTCATTTATTATTACGAAAGATCCACACTTATCAGATGATATCACGCAAGATGTATTTATAAAGGTATTTAAAAATTGGAATTCATTTCGAAAGGAGTCATCTATTAAAACGTGGATATTAAAAATCACAAGAAATACGGCAATAAACTATTTGAAATCATCTTATTTTAAAAGAATATCTTTAGTAGGTTTTTTTAGTGATGATAAGCAAACTGTGTCGGCAGAACAAGAATTTTTTAAGCAAGAAGAAATGAATGATGTGTGGAAAGTTGTATTAAAACTACCTAAAAAGCACCGTGAAATAATAATATTGGATGCAAAATATGAATTATCTTATGAAGAAATGGCTGAAACACTAGGAGTATCCATTGGAACTGTAAAATCTAGATTAAGTAGAGCAAGAAGTAAGGTTTCAAAATTAATAGGGGAGGGTAGTAGTGATGAACAATAAACAAAATCCTGACTGGTATAGAAAATTAAAAAAAGGCCCAATGGAACACCGTAAAAACGAAGAAGAATATATTTATAAAATAAAGCAATCTATATATGAAAGTAATGAGGGAGGCTCTCTAAAACAAACAAGACGATTTCGTAAAAAAGCATTGCCAATTGTTGTGGTTTTAGCTTGTACATTTTTATTTTTTATTGTTCAACAACCTTGGCTTGATGATAATAAATCACCGGTACAAAGTAGTACACAAATTAAGCCTAAAACAAAAGATGAGTCTGCTCAAGATCCAACATTAAAACAATTCATGAATGAGTTATATCAAAGTACAAATGTAAAAAATAAAAATGAATTGTATAAAGCATTAAACGATGAAGTTCAATTTAAAGGGAAGAGCTATAAGAAGGATGAATTGAAGTTTGATGAAGATATTTTTCATGAGTTGCAAGTCGCTCTTACAATGGGGGGAGAATTTGCAAATGATACAAAACATGTATATAAAGTACCAAGTGGTTTGACAGAAAGTAACCAACCAAAGCAACCTCATTTTATATATGCAACTGTTACTGGAAATAAAACGAAAATTTTAGCTGAACCAAAGCGAGAATCGCAAGTTTTATATGAAGTATCTAATGAAATGGTAAAAGCTTGGATTCCAGAAAAAGTGCAGAAAGATGAATATATAAAAATATCGACAATTAACGGTAATACTGGATATGTACAAAAAGAGTATGTTTTAACTGACATTAAATACTCATTTATGTTTGAAAAGAATAATGAAGGTGAATGGAAAATAATAAATATAGATTCTATTTGGTAAAAAAGGAAGGTTCATTAAAGTGAACCTTCCTTTTGGTTTTTATTCTCTTTTTGAAGAGTATTCCAGGACTCTAAAATTTCTGATGTAACGAGAGCAGCAATGTTTTTTTCTGAATTACTACCAGGAATAACGACAGAAAGGGCAATTTGTGGATCTTCGGTAGGAGCATATGCAATGAATAGAGAATGATTGATCATTCTTGCTTGCTCATTCGGAAAACCTGTAATACCTGTTTTACCAGCGACGTCGAAGGGCAACTTTTTAATCTCCTCTATATTTTGACTCATTCCACCTTGTACGACACTCCAAAAGTTCATTGGGTAACGATTTGAACTTTCTAAAATTGGTTTAAACTTTTTTGTTTCTTTACCATCTTGACCAATAATAGCACTTACGATTTGAGGTTTATATTTATCACCTTTACTTGCTAAAGTTGCTGCATATTGAGCAAGTTGAAGAGGAGTATGCACTTCATTTCCTCCCCAAGAGGCATTTAATAAAGCGGAAATTCCATTTTCAAACTTATTAGAGGGATGGAATTCATATTGTCCGTCTTCTTCAAAGGGTAAATCAATCCCGGTTTTAGAACGTAGGCCGAATTGCATTAAATAATCTGTCCATATATGTGCCACTTTTTCTATATTTCCATTATTTTGGTTGAATAAGGGCAAAGCTACTTTTGCTGTCATAAATGTGTTAGATGAATTAATGATAGCCTGCCTCGGTGTAATCTCACCTGTTGGTGTTCCAGGTGCATTCGTAATATTATTTTGATTATCATACTGAAAAGTACCCTTATCTAAGTAAGTATCTTCAGGTTGAAAAAGCTTTTCGTTTAATCCAATTAAAATAGTAAGTGGCTTTATAGTAGAAGCCATATTTACATAAGATTCACCATACTTTAATTTTTGAATTGCATTATTTTGCGAAAGTGATTTTATGTTATTTATTTTAGTTGATACATGTGTATGTAATATATTTGGGTCAAAAACTGCCGAGTTGGCCATAGTTAGAATTGCGCCAGTTTTTGCATCGCTCACTACAGCATAACCAGCTTTAGCATCAGGTGTTTTCTTAATTTGAGATTTTAATGCTTCCTCTGTTTTTTGCTGTAACTTAGAGTCTAAAGCTAATTGGACATCTTTTCCCTTTTGTACTTTTTGAATATTCCATAAGAATTTTTTGTTATTTATTTTAAAAATAAGAGTTTTACCAGGTTTTCCTTTTAAATCATTTTCATATTGCAACTCAATCCCGCTTTTTCCAACAACCATATACTTTGAATTAAGGTCATGTTCTACATACCCAATTACCTGTGAACCAATTTCGTGTTTAGGATAATAACGTATTACTTCATCTTTAATTATTACATTTTTGGGTTTGTTTTTGTTTATGAATGCAAGTTCGTTCTCAGTTATGTCAGAGTATAACGGTATATCATTCATAGTTTGCTTTTTACAAGATTGTTGTAATTGAGATTTTATATTCTCTGTAGAAATATGATGTTGAAACTCGTTTGAAAATTGATTAAAAAAAGCTAATGTGTTTGCTGTATCTTGTTTCGATAGCTTGTCCTCATTAGAAGTGCAATATAAAGACTTAACTTTCTTATTTGTAGCTAGTATTACACCATTTTGATCAAGTATTTCTCCTCTTTCAGCTGAAGAAGTTTCGGTAGTAATTGAAACGAAATGGCTTTTTAATAAAATGATTAAAATAACACCTACAATAGAAATAATCGCTATAAATCTCCATCTTTTTATTTTTGTATGTAACATAAAACCCTCCCTTTTTAGCCTATTCCATATTATAGTTAATTATTTTTTTTGTAAATGTGGAACAAATTTATTATTTAGATTGTCTATTAAGTATTACAGCATGAAGAAAGGAATAAATAGTATGAAATTTTACTTTTAAGGTGAGTCGTTATACAGTGTAGCATTTCTAATGCAAACGACAAAAAATAGAGAGAAAACAAGACAGGAGAGTTTTGAACTACGTAGTAAAACGAAAAGAAATGGATGCTTACAATGGTTTAGTGAAAAAGTCGAAACGATATTTATCCCGCTATTTGTCGGGCAGTAAGATCCCCACCTCAAAATTCAGCGGAAGCAAAGAAGTTAGATGGGGGATCAACTGTCCGTAAAAGCCCGATTGGTGAGGGTTGATTAAGGTTTCACTTTATAATTGGCCATCGTTACGTAATATATAAGCAAATATATGGAGGATTTATGGAAAAGCAAAAAGGAAATAAGAAGACATATATATCTATTCGATTAAATATCATGTTCCTTTGTATATTTTTACTATTCTCAGCTATTATTATGCAGCTAGGGAAAGTACAAATTGTTGAGGGAGAGGCTTATAAGAACCAAGTGGAAAGTAGTCAAAATGCAATAACGAGTATTCCAGTTCCACGTGGACAAATTTTAGATCGAGAAGGGAAAACAGTCGTTAATAATAAATCTCTTCGCACAATTACGTATACAAGGGTAAAGGGGATTACGAGTGAAGCTATTTTAAAAACAGCAAAAGACTTGGCGGAAGTACTTGAAATGCCTGAACAAGATATAAATAAATTAACCGATATCGATAAAAAGGATTTTTGGATGCAGTTGAATACGAAACGTGCGGAAACAATGATTACGAAAAAAGATATAGAAAAGTTTAAAGAAAAGGGAATAGAGGGAAAAGAGTTAGATAAAAAAATAGAAGAATTAAGACGAAGTCGAGTTACAGAAGGTGAATTGGCAGAATTAACAGCACAAGATTTAAAGGTGTTAGCTATTAAAAGTAAAATGAGCTCAGGTTATCAACTAACACCACAAATTATAAAAAAAGATGTAACAGATCAAGAGTATGCGCAAATCAGTGAAAATCTTGCGGAGTTTCCAGGGGTAGATGCAACGGTTGATTGGGAGCGCAATTATGTAAATGGTGATTTATTTCGTTCCGTGTTAGGTAATATTACGAGTAGTGAAGAAGGTTTGCCAAAAGAAAATTTAGATTCTTATTTAGTACGCGGATATAACCGTAATGATCGTGTAGGGAAAAGTTACATTGAACAACGATATGAAGATGTGTTACATGGTACAAAAGAAGAAGTGAAAAATATTACAGATAAATCAGGAAATATTATAAACACAGAAATAATTTCTAAAGGAAAAAGTGGTAATAGTTTAACATTAACGATTGATATGGAATTACAACAGAAAGTGGAAGAAAGTTTAGAGAAAAATTTGAGAGCTTTTAAGAGTTCAGAGCCGCTATTGGACCGAGCTTTTGTTGTTATGACGAATCCGAATAACGGACAAATTTTATCTATGGCAGGCAAAAGGATTGTAGAAAAAGAAGGGAAAATGGAAATCGAGGATTTGGCATTAGGTAATATGACAACTTCGTATGAACTAGGATCAGCTGTAAAAGGTGCAACTTTATTAACTGGATATGAGACAGGGGCAATACAACCAGGAGATCAATTTTATGATGCACCGATGAAATTTAAAGGTACACAAGCTAAGAAATCGTGGAATGTATCCGGATTTGGTAATATTAATGATTTACGAGCTCTACAAGTATCTTCGAATGTATACATGTTCCAAACAGCTTTAAAAATTGCGGGCGTTCATTACGTACCAAATGGTTCATTGGATATAAAACAAGAAGCATTTAATACGATGCGCTATTATTTTAAGCAATTTGGTTTAGGAGTTCCTACGGGTATTGATTTACCGAATGAAATAATTGGACAAACTAGAAAAGTAGATAGCCAGCCTGGGTTTTTACTAGATTTTTCTATCGGGCAGTATGATACGTATACGCCATTGCAATTAGCACAATATATTTCAACAATTGCTAATGGCGGTTATAGAATGCAACCTCAAATTGTACAAGAAATACGAGAGCAATCAATAAAAGAAGAGGTTGGAAAAGTTATTCGCTCAATAGAGCCTGTCGTATTAAATCGAATTGATATGAAGACAGAACATATTAATCGGATAAAAGAAGGCTTTAGATGGGTATTCCAAGAAGGTGATGGAACTGGCGTGAAGTATTTCAAAAATGCTCCATATAAACCAGCAGGAAAGACAGGAACAGCTCAAACTGTATATGGTGGAGATGATCCAATTGGTAGAAATGCAAAAGGAGAACGTATGGAATGCTACAACTTAACGTTAGTTGGATATGCTCCATACGATAATCCAGAAGTAGCGTTCTCAGTAGTAGTTCCGTGGCTTCATAATGATAAAAGTGGAATTAATTCTATAATTGGAAAGGAAGTTTTAGATGCATACTTTGATTTAAAACAGCAACGTATACATGGTGAGGGTGCTAGTACAGATAGTCCTAATCAAAATTAGTAAAATTTGATTACTTTTCTCAGGGGAAGAGACCCTATTTTATATAAAGCATTTATAAGTAAAAAGATGAGGTGTGAAATAAGGGGTAGCCTCGATCATAGTTGCTACTCTTTATTTTGTTAATAACACCGATATTAGTTATAAAATTTTTTTAGATTATGGAACAAATTTATTTCGGTGATTGTCTATTATATGTAAGTAAAAAAAGTGTTAAGAACTTGAAAGGAATGATGATTTTGAAAAACAAGAGGCTGCTAAAAATAGGAATATGCGTTGGTATATTAGGTTTAAGTCTTACAAGCCTAGAAGCTTTTACAGGAGGATCACTGCAAGTTGAAGCGAAAGAAAAGAATGGGCAAATAAAACATAAAAATCAGGCGACGCATAAAGAGTTCTCGCAACTTGAGAAAAAATTTGATGCTCGATTAGGTGTATATGCGATTGATACTGGTACAAATCAAACAATCGCTTATCGACCTAACGAAAGGTTTGCCTTTGCATCAACTTACAAGGCTTTAGCGGCAGGGGTATTACTGCAACAGAACTCTACTAAGAAATTAGATGAAGTTATTACTTATACGAAAGAAGACTTAGTGGATTATTCACCTGTTACAGAGAAACATGTAGATACTGGAATGACACTAGGAGAAATTGCGGGGGCTGCTGTTCGTTACAGTGATAATACTGCAGGGAACATTTTATTTCATAAAATAGGCGGACCGAAAGGATATGAAAAAGCGCTTAGAAAGATGGGGGATCGGGTTACTATGTCTGATCGCTTTGAAACAGAGTTAAACGAAGCTATTCCAGGAGACATTCGTGATACTAGTACAGCGAAAGCAATTGCTACGAATCTTAAAGAGCTTACGGTCGGAAATGCGCTTCCGCATCAAAAGCGTAACATTCTTACAGATTGGATGAAAGGGAATGCTACAGGAGACAAACTTATTCGTGCAGGCGTGCCAACTGATTGGGTAGTTGCAGATAAATCAGGAGCGGGAAGTTATGGAACACGAAATGATATTGCTATCGTTTGGCCACCAAATAGAGCACCAATTATTATCGCAATTTTATCTAGTAAAGATGAGAAAGAGGCTACCTATGATAATCAACTAATTAAAGAGGCGGCTGAAGTTGTCGTTAATGCTTTTAAGTGATAGTCTCTCAATTCTTTATGTAATGTAATTGAAAATATGAACTTGGAAAGCGATTCTTTTTAATGTGAAAAGAATCGCTTTTTTGTATTTCTAATACATTTATAATCCAGCTAACAAAAGAATTAAGTATATTATATGTAGTATTACCAATAGCTATACTGGTTAAGATTCCTATGGAGGCGCTTTATTCAGTAAGAGAAATATGTAATTATACATATTTCTTTTTTATAATGTTTTTATATGCAAAATCCTTTACGTATGCATTATCGATTATATTCAAAATGTCACAGGCCTTGATATGTCTGTAAAAACGTATCAAAATTTTACTTTAAGACACACGGTATATAAATTTTTGATTGGGCAAATTCCTCTTTTTTAGGAAGAGTAAAAACACCTACTATAAAAATTTTCACAACAGAGCCAGATAACGTGATAAAGTATTTATTGCTGTGCATGTAAATATCAAAAAAGCCTTACAAAATGATGTTTGTATTGGTTTAGTTTTTACAATTTTAGGAAATCAATAGCATTTTATGACGTTATTATTAACCTAGTTTTCAAGAAATAGAGGTGAATGTAGGATGACTAAACCTTTTAAAAAAAATAGTCGTTATATGGTAGGGTTGGACAGTCTAAGGGGTCTAGCTATACTAGGTGTTATTTTGTATCATATTAATTTTAATTGGATGCCTGGAGGGTTTTTAGGAGTTACAGTATTTTTTGTACTTTCAGGTTATTTAATTACAGATATTCTAGCCATGGAGTGGAAGAGAAATAAGAGAATTGATTTGAAAAAGTTCTGGCTTAGTAGGGCAAGAAGATTACTTCCAGGAATGATTGTCATGCTCGTTATAACATTGGCATGGATTACGATTTTTCATAGCTCTTTACTTGAAAAAATGCGTGGAGATTCATTAGCGGCATTATTTTATGTTAGTAACTGGTGGTATATTTATCATAAATTATCGTACTTTGATAATTTTAACCAGATTTCGCCATTAAATCATTTTTGGTCGTTAGCAGTCGAAGAACAATTCTATGTTGTCTGGCCGTTTATTATTAGTTTAGGACTTTACTACATAAAAAAACAATCCCGTATGATTTTATTGATTTGTCTAGGAGTATTTGCTTCAGCTTTAGCAATGACAATTTTGTATGAACCTGGAGTTGATCCGAGCAGAATATATTATGGTACAGATACGAGGGCCTTTTCATTACTTATCGGAGCGGTACTTGCCTTAGTTTGGCCAAGCAATAGGCTTGCTAATAAAATTATCCCGAAGGCGCGTTTCATTCTTGATGTAGTGGGTGGCATTGCTCTTATTATTATTTTGGTTATGTTTTGGAAGACCAATCAATATGATCCATTTCTATACAAGGGAGGAATGGTTCTTTTATCAATTGCAACAGCATTGTTAGTGGCAAATCTAGCTCATCCAGCTAGTCGCATTGCTCAATTTTTACGATTTAGACCTTTACGTTGGGTAGGGGTAAGATCGTATGGCATATACCTCTGGCATTATCCAATTCTCACATTAACGACTCCAAAAGTAACTGTAGGGGATTTTTCAATAATAAGAGCAATCCTTCAATTTCTTCTAATAATATTGATTGCGCAAATTTCATGGAAGTTTATCGAAAAACCAATCCGACAAGGTGCGCTCCAGAACATTCAGTTTAAGAACTTAAGACTTCAAAATGTCACTTTAGGTGTTAAGTTAGCTTTAGTTTGTTCATTATTCTTTACGTCAATAGCAATTTTAGGCTTATTAAATGCTAGTAAGGCTAAGGGGAATAATCAACAAGATAAGGTGGAAGCAGTACAAACACAACCCGTGCCACATCCAGTTGCTGTTTGGGAAAAACCAAATCAAGAAACGCCTCTAAATCAAGGGGAATCAAAAGAAGCAAATTCTGCACACCCTAAAAATCCAATCACAGTTACTGCGATAGGCGATTCCGTTATGATTGATATTACTCCATATTTAAAAAATACTTTTCCTGATATTAGGATTGATGCGCAAATTGGCCGTCAGCTGTCAAAAGCGATTCCAGTAGTTGAACAGTTAAAAAATGAAGGGAATTTAGGAAACTATGTCATTGTCGGATTAGGTACAAATGGAGCCTTTACTACTGAACAACTTGTTTCATTAATAAAATTAATTGGAAACGAACGTAAAATAATATTTATTAATACGAGAGTGCCACGTCCGTGGGAATCAATTGTGAACGAGAGACTGAAAGTAACAGTAACTAAATATCCTAATGTAACTCTAGTTGATTGGTATGCGGCAAGTGCTGGAAAGAAAGACTACTTTGCACCTGATGGTGTGCATTTAACCAATGTAGGTGCAGAAGCATACGCAGTCCTTGTGGCTAAAGCGGTTAATCAATAATTAATTATATTTGATCAAATTCTTTTGCACAGTTAGCTGAAATAAAAAAAATCTATGTTTGAAGAAATAAACTTTTGGCATTTAGCAATAATCCCTGTAATTCATAATACAATGACAAGCGAAGTTTGGTTGAAGACTTCGCTTTTTTGTACGGGACATGAATGGTGTCGATACCTTTTACTATACATATGGCATAACAAAAATGTTGAATTTCTGTGGTTTTAACAAAATGGTTGTCACTTTATATGTTAATAATCCTGTTCTGTAGGGCTCTTTAACGGGCTACTTATATTTTTCTTACAAGATAATGTATTAGTTCAGTTAGTAATCTTTTAAATGATTTTCTATGATTAATTAAATATTTCATTTGTTAATATTGATGTATGTAATTTTATTATCTTTCGAAAATGTAATGTTGAAGTCATGTTTTTGAATTTTTCTTCAAACGAAAACAGATTAAGATTACAGTATTATAAAAAATCAATGAGGTGAACAATATGAAAAAATATATGTCACTTTTTAGTCTTTTAGTTGTATTTGCAAGTCTACTAGTTGGATGTGATATTAATATCATCACAAAAGATGAATATTATGTTTAAATTAAAAAAGATTGAAAAGTGAGCGTTTCTTTCTGATAAATTTTGGGATTAATTTACTAAGGACTATGACAAATTTAAGAACAAGAAGAAAAGTATTTGATACTAGAATTCTGGAAGCGCTAGGATAGAAATTAAATGTTTTTGTAAAAAAAGAATTGACTTATATACTAGTTGTAACTAGAATGGTTACATGCAGGTGTAATCAAGTGAGTTACATCCGGTGTCTGTTTTTTTTTTATGTGCACAGTTATCTTTTGTTAAAAATCAAATTTAATCTTTTTTGAAAGGGTTAGTTTTGAAAAATATATTAAGGTAACTCAAAAAAGAACAAGATATAAAAAGATGTACTTATATAAACCCGAAATTTAGCTGAGCTGGATAATAAAAATAAAGGTAGGAGATTTAAATGGAGACGAAACAAGATAACCTTATTTATGTATGGGACGCTTATTGTGGATGGTGCTATGGCTTTTCAGAAAGTATTAAAGGGTTTTACAAAAACCACACTGAAATACCGTTAACCGTTTTATGTGGAGGTTTATTTTTAGATAATTTACCAATGAAAAATTTCTCATATATAGAAGAGGGAAATAAAAGAATTAATCAACTCACAGGTGCAGAATTTGGTCCTTCATATCAAAAATTGGTGGAAGAAGGTACTTTTAAAATGAATTCGAAAGATGCTGCAATTGGTTTTTCGGCATTACGCTCATTAGCTCCAGGCCGTTTGTTAGAATTCACTTCGGCTATGCAAAAAGCGTTTTATTATGAGGGACAAAGTCTAAGTGATCCTGAGACATATCGTAAGATTGCAATCGAGCATGGTTTGGACCCTGAACAAGTATTAGAACGCTTAAACGCTCAAGAAACAGTAATAGACGTCCAAAATGATTTCAATAAAGTTCGACAGCTTGGTGTTAATAGTTATCCTTCATTACTTTTACAAAAGGATAATCAAATTATTCCTATTGGTGGCGGGGTAATGACGCCAGATAAAATCGAAGCACGTTTTAAAAGTTTATATTAAAAAATCTTAAGCTACAGTATATTGCATGTAACGTTTTAAGAAAAACTACTATAAGTAAATGGACTAAACCTTTTTTATAATAGTTGGTTTCAATTTGTATTTAAATAGTCCAATTTTATTATAGGCCATAGTAATAAACATATTATCTTACGCCAACTGACATTTATCTCCCGAATAAATGTTTGTGCTGTCACACTTTCAGGTGAATTGAATAGGGAGTTTCTATTTGAACAAGAAAAAATGTGTGATTTATTTAATAACTTTAACAAAAGGAGAGAAACATTCTATGTTTAAAACAATCGATACAAATCAAAAAGATGTGAAATTAACGGTTTTTCGTTCGGATGAAAAAAGTTTTATGGTCACTGCAACCTTAGTTGAGAAAGCAGGACATGCATTTTTAATAAACTCAAAATTTACTCAGTCTGATTCGAAAGAAATTGTGGATTATTTGAAAAACAATAACTTATCTCTAGATAAAATCTTTATTATCCATGGGGATCCTGATTACTATTTCGGGTTAGAAAGTATTAAAGCTGCATACCCAGAAGCTATAGCGTATGCTACGGAGTCTACGGTTGAACATATTGTTCATTCTGTATTAGGGAAATTGAAAGTTTGGAAAGATGCGCTTGGAGAGAATGCACCAAATAATGTGGTATTACCTCAAGTGTTTAAGGGAAAATCTATTGATTTTCAGGGGCTAACATTTGAACTAGTAGGCTTAGACGATTACAGAACTAGCTTATTTAACAGAGAACTGAGATTATTAATTGGGGGAATAGATGTATTTAACGAAATCCATCTATTCTTAGCAGATACTAGTTCAAAAGCAGCAATGGAGGCATGGATTGAGAACTTGAAAGTGTTACAGGCTTTAAATGCTGACGTAATTATACCGAGCCATGGATCAATTGAAAAATCATTAGATAGTCAAGCGATTACTGCAACTATGGATTATTTAAGAACTGCAATTCAAGCTTCTGAGGAAAGTAAAACTTCAAAAGATTTTGTAGCAAAACTTGAAACAGCATATCCAGGCTATGCTAATAAGGGTGTATTAGAGTTAAGTGCAAAAGTTGTAACGAAAGAAATGCCTTGGGGTTAATGCAATGAATAAATATCAAAAATTATTACATGAAACGTATGTGTTAACTGGCGAGGGAAAAATGGATGCTTTCAAAACGTATTTAAGTGAAAAGGTATCTTGGACAGAAGCTGCTGGGTTTCCATATGCGGGCACTTATGTAGGTCCTGATGAAGTAGTGAAAAATGTACATGAACGTCTTGGAACTGAATGGGATAACTACAGCGCTAAAGATGAAATTTATGCTTTTAATAACAATACTGTTATCGTGTATGGAAAATATAGTGGAACATATAAAGTAACAGGGAAATCATTCATAGCAGATTTTTGTCATCTTTATGAGTTTGATGAGAACGATAAGGTTAAAAAGTTTATTCAAATTGTGGATAGTGCAACTGTTAATGAGGTATTAAGTTAGAGTTACTAGTTTCTAATATATCTCGTATAAGAAGTATTGTTAGGATAGATGGATTTTCCTAACAATATTTCTTACATCACATTCTGGGAATGATTTTTCCTTTATTAAGCGTGTTATTGAAGATGAATTATAAAATTAGAAGAGGTAGGTATATATGAAAATAGAGAAAAATTTAATAGTAATAATTATTTCTGTGTTTATTTTAGGAATTGTGTCGACTTTGATATTTCAAGCTTCAACTGGTAATACCAAAGGTCACTCAATAAAGAGCGAGAATGTTGCACCAGTATCGAAAGATAATGTGACAGAAAAAGAAAAGAATAAAAAGATGGTAGTTGATTTCTATAATGAGGTTTTTAACAAACATAATATCGATATTATCCCTAAATATGTAAGTGAAGATTATAAGCAACATAATCCTTTTGTTGCTGATGGACGAAAAGCCTTCATGGATTTCTTTAAGGAGGACTTTGTAAAAAATCCAAATTCCTCTGCAGAGATTAAACGTGTAGTAGCTGAAGGAGATACAGTTGCTCTTCATGTACACTCTCGTACTAATTCTCAAGATAAGGGAGTTGCTATAGTGGATATTTTTCGTATAGAGGATGGGAAGATTGTTGAACATTGGGATGTAATTCAAGAGATTCCCAATGAGGCAGCTAATAATAATACGATGTTTTAGGTAGAAGATATATCTAATAAATGTTTAATTGTTAGAGATATCTAGAATCTTGAAATTTAGACAAGTTATGTTTTAAGGTGAGTAAAAATAAAGGGATGCCCTAGATATGTTACTAGGACATCCCTTTTTGTTTTAATAAGATTTAATCTAATATGATGTATAGGGTACTTATTGTATGTATTTTTTATCATTAAATCACTTTATGATTAATGACAATCGCTTATGTCTTGAAAAACTATTCATTTATTTGAAATATAGTTTCATCAGGTCTAGAGAATCCATACAATTTCCTTGCGAACTTTAAAATACCTTCTTCGCTCTCTGTTAAAGTTTTAATATCGTTTTCATAATAACGTCCTATGATTTCTAATTCAGACAATCTTTTCTTTTCTTTATTTAGTGTAATTTGTTTTTCTTGAATCATTTGTTCTTGCTTATAAATGCAGATTTGAATGGAAATAACCATAGGTAGCATAAAAGCAAGTGCTAATAAAAGACGACGTCTTAGCTTTTTATTCGTTTGTAGATTCTTGTTAGGATTAATTTGTGTTTTTGAGATGGATTGTTGTGGTAGTGAATTTGGGATAGTCCCCATTTTAATGCCTCCATTACCTATGTATAGAATTTAAACTGCTTAAAAGTATTATATATGCTAAATAGATAATTTTGAACTTATATGTGTAAAGAGAACTTTTATGAAATTTAAATAAAATCCCTATTTAGTTGCAAATAAAAAGCACCATAAAAGGTGCTCAATAACTACCACTGAGTTGATCATGATTACTTTACGTATGTTCTTGATAAATGTGCATTTTTGTATAAAAACTTTATTTTATCAATTTGTAGGTTGATACTGTTCCCTAAACGAAAAGAACCAAGTAAAAAAGTCTTTGTAGTAGGCCTGCAGGTAAAGGGAAAAGAGAAACAAGTGAGATAAGGATTGTTATTACTATTAAGCTTAGTAAACAGAAATATGTCCATTTTCCAGCTTTTTTAAGATTCTTAGCAAAAATAAATAATCCTGGAAATACAGTAAGCATACCTATCCAAACTAGAATAGAATGTCCAATTAGGTTTATATCTGCAGGAATTAATCCTGAAACTATAGTAGAGACTCCTATTATAAGTATAAAAAATGTTGCTATTTTATTAATTTTTGTTTTTTCTAGATGTTGTGAAATATATAGTACTCCAATACAAAATGTTATTCCATTAAGGATAAAGAGTAAATTCATCCAAAAGTGATTAGGGGAGCATATTTCATAAGGCGCTATTTCGTAGGTGAATTCTCCACAGGTTGTTACACCTAGGTCACTCATTGCATGATGCAAATAGTTATAAGGTGCTGTAGAAATGAAAATAAAGAAAGGTTCAATTAAAAATATAGGCAAGTTAAAATCCAGCTAAATAAGCCAATTTTATTTGATATATACATTAGATTCCTCCCTTGAAAAAGTATAGTTCCATTATAGATGGTTACATTATCGGAAGTGAAAAATTGTAAATCAAGAGTCGATAATTCTGTTCAATAATATAGGATTTTCTGGACAAATATGCTTAGCAGAAAGACGTATAAAAAATGGATGGAGCAAAACTTAACTAAATAGTTATTTGAAAATAAATAACGGCAAAAACGTCAGGCAATCAATTAAGTTGCCTGACGTTTTTGTACGGTAAAGGATAGATTCCTCTACAAAAGGGAGAAATAAAGAAAAATGTTTTTAAATGAAATTCATAAAAGATTGATAGGCACTACCGAGGGAAAATACCGTAGCTACCGCATGGGCAGTCCATTAGGCTATTTAATTTTAATATGGTGTTGTGTAAGATTCCGTATACGATATAAATGATCAATACAAATGCAATTAATTGAAGTGCTAACAAAAATAATGGGTGTTCTAAAGCACTAAAGTCAAGTTGTTCCATTAATTTATCACACTCTTCATTTAATATATTAATATAATTAAAATGAAGGGTGTGAAGGTTTTTACTATAAAGTTTCAAATCTATATATATTTGACGGTAGATAAGTGAATGTTAACCAAAACCCTACTGTATAAAAAAAGAGAAGCGCTTAATCCGGACGCTCCTCTTAATGCCAATATACAATAACTATTCCATTATAATGTATAAGCGTAAAATATTTAACAATTAGCTATGTGGTAAAAATTTCATTTTGTGTTAGTTTAAAAATAAAAAAGAGCACGTAATAAAGTGCTCTCGTGACGAGATTCATTTCGTAAAGACTATTTTATAAAGAAAGGAACACTGAATATTATATGTGCGTGCAGTTAATTGAGTTCGTTTTTTACAAAAAAGAGCAGTTAGTACAAGCTAACTGCTCTAATCATGGAATATGGTTCGAAATGGGTTGTCTATATTATTGACGGAATATTGAGTTTTATTTAGGGGTACCTAAAGGATTTCTTTTTAACTTAATGCATATACCACAAACAAAATAATGGCTAAAAATACAGATAATGAAAATGTCAGAAAGACTGTTATTATACTCCTGAGCATCGCTTTCCAGTTGCTTACTTTAGTTGTGTTCTGCCATTATGGTGAGATTTGTAATTCTATTAAAAATAGTAACAGCTCGTCCAAACTTAACTAATCTATCTTACATAGTATGTAGTAATAAATTTAAAGGAGGAATCTAGTATGTCTTATTACTACGATGATTATTGTAAGGATTCCAAAAAGAAATATCATGACTGTCATAAAAGCAGTAAGAGTTATGACAAATGTGATAAAAAACATGAGGAAAAGCCTTGGTTTAATGTAAAAGTGAATTGTTGTTCTGATGATAGCGGATATAATCTTGTAAGAGCATCTGCTTTTAGAGCTGTGAGTACAGTTAATCAGAATTTGCCAGCAAATACATTTGTTAAAGTTTTATTCCAAAATGAACAATTTGATTTAGCAAATGAATATAACCCTGCAACATCCATTTTTATACCTAAGACAAGAGGTGTTTACTCTGTTATTGGAACAATTGCGTTCATTCCCAATAATCTAAATGTAAACTATAGAGCGCGGGTAGAAATTCGTGTTAATGGGAATCCGGCAATTGCAATAGATAACGATTTTTTTGGCCCAATAAACTTTGCTAATGTTGTAGCTGTTTCATCGATAATTCAATTGAATGCAGGGGATATAGTTGAGGTTTTTGCACAAAGTAGCGTAGCTGGAGTTATTTCAAATGTAGAAAATAGTACGCATTTTGAAGCTGCAAGATTCCCGTCTCCACAAGTATAGGTAGTATGAAATCTTGTCAGTAATTTTATCTAAGTAAAGTCCCTAATTTATATTTGCCCTGCATAAATGCAGGGCTTTTTTCTTTGTAAAAAAGTTATTCGAAGAGGAAAATAAACGGATTTCTTCCTAGTTGTATAGAAAGTGGTGGGTGATATGAAGTGAAGCAAAAACACGTGTTAGCTCAAGAAGATTATATGAAAGGTATGAAGTGCAAGGAACTGGCTGAGAAAAAAAGCATGGTTGGAATCGAAAAGGGCTGCACCTAGATGCCTAAAGGTGAAAGAACAAATTGTTTGGCAGTAACATTGCAAACTTATCAATCTATTCTAGGGTTTGTTACAGGGTACGATGAGACTAAGAAGTTCTTAAAATTGAAAAAATCCCCTTAATAATGTTAAAGAGACCTTGCTCACGCAAATAATATTTATAAAGAATTGCTAAAGAATGAAATTACATAAATGCTTTTAGAAGTTCTTGAATTAATGGGATTGCTCCACCAATAAATTTTAAAACTGCCATTACGATTTCCATATTATTCTCTCCTCTGTTTTTGTATTAAGATGTGTGAATCTTTATAACCACATTATAGTAAGCGCTTATATTTATAACAATACATTTTTGTATGCAATATATTGAATGTGAAATTATCAAAGTTGATTTAATAATAATTATTGTATTCTATAATCATCGTGATTGCAGGAGATTTTTTCTGGAATAATGAGATAGTAATGTTAAAATAGATTAGTCTTATGAAGCACGAATTAAAACTATTGGATAGGATTATTGATGTCTTTAGGCAGTGGAAACAAAAGATAGATTAATTAAAGGTGGTGGATATCTTAAAAACAAAAGCTAAATATCAAACTTGGATACGAATGTACAAACTACTGATCTTTTTGGTTATTTCACTCATGCTTTTTTAGTGACATTATTATCTGTTAATTTATATCTACGAATTCTATCGGGGTTTTTAGCATTACCTTTTATTTATATAGCAATTATACTTTCTTATTCTGTTTACCAATTTACAGCATTCGGGGGGAATTATCAGTCAAAAATACATGATTTAATTGTTTCTAAGGTGAATTGGGATGGAAAGGGAAAAATACTGGACATCGGAACAGGCAGTGGTTCGCTGATTATTAAATTAGCAAAGACTTTTCCTAAATCCTTTTTAACTGGAATCGATTATTGGGGAGGAAATTGGGAATATTCGAAAGCCCAATGCCAACAAAATGCGGAAATAGAGGGGGGCTATAATAGGATTAATTTTATAAAAGCTAGTGCTTCCAAAATTCCTTTTAATGATGAGGAATTTGATGTAATTGTAAGTTGTTTAACATTTCATGAAGTAAAAGATGCAGAAAATAAAATGGAAGTAATTAAGGAAGCATTAAGAGTATTAAAGCCTGGCGGTGAATTTGTCTTCTTAGATTTGTTTATGGATGAAAAAATGTTTGGGGAGAAAAAAGAACTCTTAAATATTTTAAAAGAATATGATGTATCTGAAGTTAATGGCTACAAGCTTGCTGAAGAAATGAAGATACCAAGGATTTTATTGAACAAAAAAGTATTAGGAAATGCAATGATTTTGAGTGGAAAGAAATAAAAATGTATTTAATTTAAATCCTGTATACATCTTTTGTACTAGTAGTCCTAAGTCTAAAAGTATGTACAATTACACCATTTGACTAATGGGTAAACTTTCTAAACTGATATATACTAGTATTGTGTCTTGCATTTTTAGATGCAGTACACAGCCGGTGATTGGCTAGTGGATGTCCTTCCATTTTGCCAGTGCCGGTTTTTTATTGGATAATAGAGAAAATGAAGTTTTTATAAAGAAAGAAGGGGTTGTTTTGAAAGATTTAAATTCTATCTTTATGAGAGAAAAGATTGCTAGTTCTTATCTTTATTTTATTTCTTTTCTTGGTTTGGTTACTATAACTATATCTTTACTTGAAATTAAAATCCCTTCTCATCCAACAATACTCATATTGTTGTTACTATTTATGGGGATTGCAGAGTATTTTCCTGTAAGATTTTGGAGAGGAACTAGCTCGCTTACCTTTCCGATCATTTACACTATGAGTTGGCAGTTTGGAATCCATATAACTATTATTGCTATTGTACTCGTAACACTAATTATTCACCTGTATCGTCGTTCACCGATACAAAGAATGTTATTTAATAGTACTCAGCATGCACTTAGTTTGATCTTGGCCGAATGGTTTTCAAACAAATGTATGTCCTTATTCATTAATAAGATAGATATATCAGTTCTGTATGAAAATTTAATATCTTTGTTATTATTTTGCGTGTTTTTTTGTTTTTTCAACAATCGTTTTTACGATTTGTTAATGGTACTCCTTCCGCAGCCATATTCAATCCATCAGTGGTATAAAAAAACTGTAACGGTATTTCTTTGCGAAACTTTTGGTTTCTCTTATGCGGCACTGATGCACGTATTAATTAGTACATATAGTGTGGAAGTAAACGAGATTACAGTACTGTTTTTCTTTTTTCCACTTGTAGCAACTTCCGTTATTAGTTCTTTTTCTGTACAGATAAGGATGGAGAAAGAACGATTATATGAGTTATTTCTTATTACGACCGAAATTAGTCGAGGATTAACCGGAGGAAACTTGAAACATATTAAACAAGCACTTAAAGGATTTTTTGGCATACAAGCATATGTAATATGGACAAAAGATGATGGGAACTGGAATATTTTATTAAAAGATGGGAAAGTTTGCTCTTATATATCTGATGATTCAGAAAAGTTAAGGGCGTTTGAGGAACTTTCTAAAAATCTTGTATTTAATGATTGGAAAATTGGTACGGCTCCTGGAGATGAAATATTTGATAGTGTTATACGTTCACTTGTATATTTTCCTCTTATAGTAAATGATGAATTAGTCGGAATGTTTGTTGCAGGGAAAAGTAGAAATGCAGGTTTCTTTCCGGAGGATGTACAGTCGTTAGCTACATTTTCTAACCAATTAGCTAACGTTGTTAAAACAAGGATATTGATTTCTGAACAGGAAAAAAGAATGATCTTAGAAGAAAGAAATAGAATCGCCCGTGAAATTCATGATGGTATTGCGCAAACATTAGCCGGGGTGATATTCCAACTAGAATCCGCGCAGAAAAAATACCGTGATAAACCAAAAGATATGCAGCAAGTAGTAGAGAAAAGCATAAAAGATTTAAGAGGAAGCCTAGGAGAAGTTCGCTATTCAATTTATGCTTTAAAACCATATCCGACACAACAATTAGGCCTTAAGCAGGCAATAGCAAGTAAAATAAAATCTTTAAAACAAGAATATGAACTAGACATTACCTATCATGAAAGAGGTTATGCACGTGCACTTAGTTTTTCAAAAGAAAGAGTTATATTTGATACATTACAAGAGAGTTTGCAAAACATTGTAAAACATGCACAGGCAAAAAGGGCTGATGTTTTACTCAGCTATCAAAGTGAACACGTGCTTTTAAGGGTTAAGGATAATGGAGTTGGCTTTTCACTATTTGAGTCTATGGTTAAAACGAAGAATGAGCCACATTATGGTATATTACATATGAATGAACAAGCTGACCAATTAGGAGCTACTTTACAGATTGATAGTTCTGTAGGAAAAGGTACAGAAATTATACTGTTAATTCCAGATTCACAAACAAGGGGTGCGTAAAATGATTAAAATATTAGTAGTAGATGATCATGCTTTTTTACGGGATGCAATTAGGAGCATACTAGAGGATGAATCTGATATGAAAGTGGTTGGAGAAGCTAGCTCTGGGGATGGAGTATTGGGAAAGGTAGAAGAGTGCCGACCAGATTGTATTTTGATGGATATTAATCTTCCAGGGAAAAATGGGATTGAAGCTACAGAGTTAGTGAAAAAAAAATATCCGAGTTGCCGTGTACTTGTGTTTACAATGTATGAACATGACGAGTATTTAATGGATGCACTCCAGGCCGGTGCTGATGGTTATTTATTGAAGGATTCATCATCAGATCAGGTAGTAGCAGCAATTCGAATGTTATACCGAGGTGATTCAGTTATTCATCCGCGTATGACTAAAAAATTAATTACATATCATCAGCAAAAAATGAAAGTAGAATCAAATGAAAATGAACTGACGGAGCGTGAAAAGGAAATTCTCTTTGAACTAGTAAAAGGACTTAGTAATAAAGAAATTGCTGAAGTTTTATATATTAGTGATAAAACAGTTAAAATACACATCAATAAAATTTTTAAAAAACTAAATGTAAAAAGTCGATCGCAAGCAGTGATTTATGCAGTACGAAATCAATTGGTTCCGCTAGATTAAATAAGAAATATATCAAAGAACTATCGTGTCGCTTTATTCTGTATCACAAAGAATAAAGGACAAGGTAGTTCTTTTGTACTATGTAGGCATAGAATCCTTAGAGAAAAGATACTCCTTTTGTTCAATTTTCAGAATAATCAAAATGTGAAATAATGAAAATAGAATTACATTTTAACTTTATTAATATTTCATTTTGTGAAAATCTTTTATTGGGAATAAATGATGGGGGGCTCTTATAGAAAGAGTAAAGTGAGTGGTTAGCTATATGAGGTATGGGGATGGTAGTAGTGTTGGAAATCTTTCATGATACAAAAGATTAAGATTAATAGATTTTCCAATACTAAGTAGGAATGTAAGAATCAATTTGTTTCAAAAATAATATGTATAATGGGGAGATGCAATATGAAACGAGGGAAATTTGGAAAGATTCTTATTGGAACGTTAACAGTTGGAATGTTATTGTCTCAAGGAATTCCATATAACGTATTAGCGGAAGAGGTAAATACATCTACTTTAACTGGAATTGATGATGCAAATGCTATCTTAAAAGGCCTTACAAAGGAACAACGTAATGCCTTAAAAACGTTAGATACAAAACCAGGTTTTGTTATTTCGCCAGGTATCAATACAGCAAGTCCTAATAATGTGAATGTGATTATAGAATTTAAGCAAGCACCTAGCAAAATTGAAGTATTAAAACAAGCGGCTAAAGGGAAAAAGGTAGCTCTTTCAAATGCGGAACAAAAGGTAGAAGCATCACATAAAGGGTTTAAAGCAGAGCTTGAACAGCTTCAAAAGAATAAAGAGAAAGGGACAAATGTAAAATCTGTAAAGATAACAAGAGAATATAAGAATGTTTTTAATGGTGTAGCGATTTCTTTACCAGCAAATATGATCGAAGACTTAGTTCGTACCGGTATTGTTAAGCGCGTATGGGAAGATCATGAGGTTAAAATTGATTTGCCGAAAGAAACAGCTAAGACTGCTGTTGAACCGAAAATGGCAGATAGTGTACCACAAATTGGTGTGGACAAGCTACATGATGAAAAAATAACAGGTAAAGGTATTAAGGTAGGCGTACTGGACACAGGTATTGATTACAACCACCCGGATTTAAAAGATGCATATAAAGGGTATCGTGCAAAACAAGGTGAAGATCCAAGTAAAATAGATCCAAACTCCATAAAAGGATGGGACTTTGTGAATAATGATGCTGATCCAATGGAGACAACGTATAAGGATTGGCAAAATTCTGGAGGATATCCTGAGATTTATGAGGGAAGTGCATATTATACATCCCATGGTACGCATGTAGCTGGGACAATTGCTGCAGACAAACAGAATAGTGTGGATTATGCAGTGAAGGGCGTTGCTCCAGATGTAGATTTATATTCATATCGCGTATTAGGTCCATATGGAAGTGGACAAACAAGTGGTATTCTTGCTGCGATTGATAAAGCAGTGAAAGACGATATGGATGTTATCAATTTATCACTAGGGGCATCTATTAATGATCCTTTATATCCTACCTCTGTCGCAGTGAACAATGCGATGTTAGCTGGTGTTGTTACAGTAGTAGCAGCTGGTAATAGTGGTCCGGGAGAAGGTACCATTGGATCACCTAGTGCAGCGGCACTTCCAATTACAGTTGGAGCCAGTGACGCTGCAATGAATATCCCAACGTTTTCCGCCGATGCAGGTGATGTACATGTAGATAAGATGATGCTACTCGGAAAAAGCTTTACTGATAAGATTGAAGATTTGAAAGGACAATCCTTATCGGTTGTATATGGAGGGCTTGGGAAATCAGGTGATTTTACAGGGATAGATGTAAAAGGGAAGTTAGCTCTTATCCAACGCGGTGAGATTACATTTGATGAAAAAATTAAAAATGCTAAGGAAGCAGGCGCGAAGGCGGTAATCGTATACAACAATCTAGATGGGGAAATTACAAGTTATCTTGGGGAAAGTACTTCATCTATTCCATCGTTCCGCTTAACAAAAGTAGATGGTGAGAAATTACAAGCAAAAGCTGTACAAGGAGATGTGTCGTTAGCATTTGGAGAACTTAGTAGTATAAAAACAGAGGGAGATCACTTGGCTGATTTCAGCTCCCGTGGTCCTGCAACTAAAACAGATGATATTAAGCCGGATATTGTAGCACCAGGTGTGTCTATTTTTTCAACTGTTCCTGAATATATTAATGATCCAAAAGATGGAGAAAATTATCCGGTAGCATATGGACGTATGTCAGGTACATCAATGGCAACTCCTCATACTGCAGGGGTAGCGGCACTCATTTTACAAGAACATCCAAACTATAGTCCATTTGAAGTAAAAGAAGCACTTATGAATACCGCAGTTGACTTAAAAGAAGAGCGTTCTGTATTTGAGGTGGGCTCAGGGCGAATTGATGCATATCGTGCAGTTCATGCAGATACATCTATAGAGGTTATCGATAAAACATCAAACGTTGTAGATGATGAAGAAGTAGAAATTGAAGAAAAAACAGGCTCTATTGCATTTGGGTATAAAAATCAACTTGAAAATGGGCCTATTAAAGATAGTCGAAAAGTCTTAATTAAGAATAGCAGTAAAACTGATGGGAAAGAGTTTAAATTAGAAGTAGAGTTTTCACCTACAAGTGTAGGTGTGCAAGATGCAGCGAAGAATGGTGTGAAGCTAAATGTACCAGATTCTATTAAAGTAGCTCCTGGTGCATCAGAGGAAATTAGCCCTGAAATTATTATTTCAGAAAACGCTGAATTTGGTAGATATGAGGGCTATATTCATATTTCAAATAAAAACAATGAAAAAGAAGTATATCAAGTACCATTTGCAGTTAAATTCACAGAAAAAGGGATTGCGTCTGTAGATTTACTGAGAGATGCAATGGCAACAGATGCTTCGAAATTCCATCCATTTATGGAAAGACCAAGTTCGCCGTTGACATTTAAATTAAATAGCCCTCTTGAAACCATTGATGCAGTTGTAAAGGACAGAAAGACAGGGAAGGCATTAGGAGTCGTTGGTACACTTAATGCAAGTAGTCTAACACCGAATGTTGAATATATGATGTTTTCTGGAATGGGAGGCTATGTACTTCCATTCACAGGAGATCCAGCTCATCCAATTGCGGATAAACCTGTTATGTTGCCTGATGGAGATTACGAATTGAACTTCGTTGGATATGATAAAGAAGGAAAATCTTATACGAAAGGCGATAGCATTATCATTGATAATGTAATACCTGAAATGAAATTTAAGGATGTACAAGCTGGTATACACGAAGTCAATGATTCTATGTTTAAAGAAGAAGACGGCCAGCGTGCATTATGGGTGCATGGTAATATTTATGATTCTACAGTAGATGCATTAAAAGCAAAAGGCTTGAAGTATGATCAAAAAGCGAATCAAATTGTATATTATCAAAACTCAGCCTTCCCATCAGGCTGGTTGAATACAATTCAAGCAAATGGTGATTTTAAATTTGGGGTACTTCCAGAGGAAATAAACGAGCCGTTAAATTTAAAATTATTTGGATATGATCTTGCAACTGCAGGGAATATGGCAACTGGATATAAAGATTACGTCTTTGTAAAGGAAGGGACAGAATACGCTGTTCCAAGTTATGACAAAGAGAAAATAAAATTAGGTGAAAAAATTACGTTAACTTTGAATCTCAATAATGTAAAACAGCTTATGTCAGGTACATTTGAAATTCCTTATTACAAGCAGCTCTTTAAATTTACGGATGTGAAACCAAATCCAGCACTTACGGAATATGTAAAACAACATGGACTGAATCTTAAATTAGAAGATTCGAAGGTAAGTGAAGAAGGAGCTTGGGAAAACAAGGTGAAAGTTGGCGCGTCATTGGAAGGAAAAGAATTTAAAGGATTAGATGGAGATACACCATTTTTAGATGTTACATTCGAGATGACGAGTGATGAATACTTTAATGATTTAACTGCATTTGGAGTAGATAAGTTCTCTTATACAAAAGTTGGTGCAACAGAGGGAAATGAGATTCCTGTATTTAAAGATAAATCTTTTGCTATTGTTTCGAAACATTCAACGGTTACAGGATATATTGGTCCGGAAGCTTTCTTGAATGAAGAGGGGTATTTAGGTAAGAAAGACTATACAAAACTAGGAGCAAAAGTGTACACAGTTGGCAAGGATGGAAAGAAATATTCAGGAACGATTAGTGATAACGGACAATTTGAAATTCATAGTGTTCCAGTAAGTGATAAAGAATATGATATTTTTGTAGAAATGCCAGGTCATTTAAATAGTAAATTAACAACAAAAATAGGGAAAATGCAGGATGGAGAATTAGTGGGACAAAACTTTAGAGCGGACATGGATGATAACCTTGCAGGTGATGTAAATGGAGATAAAATGGTGGATATTCAAGATGCTAGAATAGTAGCTCTATCATATGGAAAAGGAAAAGTATCTGTAAAAGATGGAGATATAAACCAAGATGGTGTTGTAGATGAAACGGATATTCGTTTTATTGAGAAAAACTTCTTGAAAAAAGGTCCAGATGCCAAAGAAAATCAGAAACCGAAAGAAAATGTAGGGCCAGTGACGTTAGATAAAATCTTACGATCTATCGGTTTAGAACCCAAAAAATAAGTGGAAAAACTTCTAGAGTAAATAAAGTAATCAGACAATGAATAGTAAATGAAATGAGATTGGCTAACAAATAACCGGTAATGATATACGGTAACATTACCGGTTATTTTAAAAGTAATAGTCGTTGGGGTACATGAAGTAACTAGTTTAAAGTGTATTTACTTTCGTTATGGAACAAGGTAGTTGCTTAATGATTTTTGTTTGTGGGATGGAAATAAGGATTGTAGTTTGAACTTTAAAAATAGGGGGACTTGTGAAATGAGCATGAAGAAAAAACTTGGTATGGGTGTTATAACTGCAGCGCTGGGCTTATCTTTAATTGGTGGGGGAACATATGCGTATTTTAGTGATAAGGAAGTATCACAAAACACGTTTGCAGCGGGTACTTTAGATTTGAGTGTGAATCCTGAAGTTGTTATTAATGTCGACAATCTGAAACCAGGTGATGAAATGGAGCGCGGTTTTCAATTAGTTAACAAAGGAACCTTAGCAATAGGAGATGTGAAACTCCTGACAGATTACAATGTAATCGATGCGAAAGGGGATAATGGAAATGCTGATTTTGGTGATCATATCCGTGTGGATTTCTTGTGGAATTTGGATAAAAATGAGGTTCCAATTTGGTCTACTACACTATCTGAATTAAAGGTAGCTACGCAAAATGGAAGTATTCCTGATCTTGTAAAGAAAGGTATTGTAGATCGAGAAGGAAATGGACTTGCTCCTGGTGATGATGATACCTTTTATGTAATGTTCACATTTGTAGATAGTGGTGAAGACCAAAATGTATTTCAGGGAGATGCATTGAAATTAAATTGGACGTTTAATTCCATGCAAGCAAGCGGTGAAGAAAAGTAAGTGTAATGATTTGTATACTGTATGTTTAAGACGTATAGTATTCGATTAAAAGAACGGTACCAAAATTGAAGAGTTTATCGTGAATGGTAAAGCTCCTCATAAATATATAGATTAGAAAACTGATGACGATTTCGCTTTTATAATACATCGTAAAATATATTTTACGATGTATTTTGTTGTAAGTTGAATAGTATAGGAATATTAAATAATTGTTCAGCTTTTTAGATGCCTTGAGGGAATTTAGCGCTTTACGCTAGCTTTGCAGCTTTCCTGGCCCTTTATCCCCAAAAACTAAAGTATTTACTAAAGTCTTTATAAGGAGATAAAAAGCTTTTTAATTCTTGACTAATATCTTCTAGATTCCCATATATATTATCTGCGGCTAAATTAATTTCCTCATTAAAGTTATATAGCTGTTCATCTACATAACTGAATTCCTCACAGCAATTATTATGTATCAAATTAAATATAAATGGTTTTATTTTCAATACATTTTCTTCATTTAGAATAAATTTATCCCATAACAGTCCCAATATTATTTTTATGGGTAATTTTTTATCATACGTTCCTTTTATATTTTTTAATTTAGGTACGATGTCAATCAACTTATCATTACTAGATAGAGAAACTTCTATAATTTCAATTGAAGGACTATCTAATGTTTCGATTGTATGATCAGCCCAATCAATTACTTCAGTTTTTGAAAATAAACCAATTTGTAGCCCTATACTCAGAACCTCAGCTGTTATTTTTATGTTATTCATATATATAATTCCTTATGTTTTTTGATAATTATACATCGCAGTAACCTAAATTTCAAAAAGGGTGTTGCTAGTATGCAGTAACTACAGGGATTTTTAAATTTAGCATCCCTCTACATTGTTACCCAGCCAAAAGATAAAATTCCTCCTAAAACGAAAAAAGATGAACAAAATAATAAAAAAGGTTCATTTCTATTTCTTTTTTAGTTTCTATTCTTTTGTAAAGGAACTTAGTAGATGAAAAGGGGACATTGCACAATTAATTGGGAGATAAGTACAAGTAACTTTGAACAATATTAAGTTCACCATTTTTATGGTGCCCCTTTTTCTATAACGGTAAGTTCAAATTATGTTTCTATTAAATAAAAAATACATCCTTATAGGGATGTATTTTTTATTTAATAATAATGTTATAAATTATTCTACATGAACCGATATACTTTTAGATAATACTTGCATTGAGAAAGGAACTCTAGCTTCAAAAGCTATAGTGTTTGTTGAATTTGATGTGTTTGAGAAGATGTACGAATCTTTGATACGTAATCTAAATGTTTTTTCAGATCCGAATGGACCAGTATAAGAACTGACTTCGTCTAAAGAACTTCCTGCATATCTAATACCATTAACAGTTAAAGCTTCTGAATATGAATCCGGTGTGCCTACTTCACTCACTTTCACATAAAGGTAATCGCCCTTAAGAACAGGAATAGATAAGTAAGAGCTTGCACTATACATTTTGTTATTATCACCTATAGCACTAATGCTTACACTTCGTAGTGGAGAAGAATCCGCTTTTGAAATAGATGGTAAAAATGCTAGTGTTAGTGCAAAACACATAGCTAACATGCTCATGAATTTTTTCATATTAACAACCCCTTAGGTATTTATTTAACATCCTGTATTTTACAGGGTGAAAATGTAAATTTCAATATTGTTATATAAAGAATAGATATGAAATTATGCATATTTATTATAAAGCATACCAAAACGCGGATACATAACTCCCTTGTGGTCACAGTCGGGATACGCAAATAACAAAAAGAAAAAGGAGGTTTCTTTCTAAGAGTAGAGGATCTCTTTGTACTTGGTACCGATAATGAAGAAGTTATACTAACTTGACATGTATAGAGTATACAACCAAAACCAAATAACAAATCATCTCTTTCAAATGGTAAAATAGGGAAAAGGAGGTCCTGTATAATGCCTTTAGAAAACTCTATTGATTATATTGGAGTTGCTATTATATTAATGATCATCGGTGCTTTGCTTGGGGGGATTATACGTATAATTCGATATTCTAGCAATCGCAAAAAGCAAGATTCAGTTGAGCAAAAGTTAGATAAAGTTATTCAACTGTTAGAAAAACAAAACAAAGATTGACCTTACTCAAAGTAGAATTAGTTTGCAATAGCTCCCAATAATGAAAATTATGTAAATGAGCTGTCCATATGGACGGCTCATTTTTTTACTTAGCATGTATTTTCTCCGAAATGCTGAAGGTACGATATCGTTATCAAGTTAAGAACAGCAAATATCCTCAAAATGAAAAACTAAGCGGTTTTTAACCCGGAGGTGTTATAAAATATGGTTTATCGGAAATCTACGATTATGCTTGCTCTTCTTTATATACTTTTATCAAAACTCTAGAATCTAAATTTCATGATTGTTTTTATGTTCTCTTATAACTGATAAATGAGTATTTCCTAAAACTTGAATTCCAATTATCAATATGAGCATTAGTAACATTATACAGGCAAATAGCCAGAAAGTAATTTGGACAGGGTACTTATCCATACTTTGTCCTATAATAATTGGGATCAATGATCCACCTAGGCCGTTTGTAGCTAATAATATACTAGTTGTCTTTTCTGTTTGACCAGGAAAATATAGGTTTGTGATAATTAAGGCAATTGCAAACATTGCTGCCATAAATAAACCCAGAAAGAAACATAGAAAGAAACCTAACCAGACATTACCGCTAATGGCTAGCAAAATAAGTACAACTAAGCCGCCGATATTAATTGAAAGTAAAAACTTGTTATAGGTAAGCTTTTCGGAGATAATACCTGTTAACGCGCGCCCTATTACCATTGCCGCCCAGTAAACAGTTACAGTCAGTGTTGCAAGAGAATTAGGGACTTCCCACTCTTCCATGAAAAGTGAAGGTAAAAAATGAACAATAGATACTTCGCTCCCACCATAACAGAAGAAATATATCGCAGAAAATGTAATGATTAAAAACGTCTTTTTAGTATAAGAACCAGTTGTTTTATTAATAGGTGTATTGGGATTGGTATTCTTTATAAGAAATTCATCTACTTCACCAAAAGACAATACCTTCCATCCAATCATAACTAAAAATGAGCTCAACCCCAATATTAAAAATGCATACTCCCAAATACCCTTACTTATAAGTATGCTCGAGAAAAGTGGCATGAATAGTGCACCTAATCCAAATGCAACCTCTAGTTTACCCATTGCTGAGGCTTGTTTTTCTTGAAATGTAACTAAGATGATTGTGCCAATACAAGATTCTGCTAATCCAGCCCCGAATCCTGCTAATCCGACTAATGGAAAAAGAAAATACCAAGTTGGTAGGAAAAATGAAAAAAGTTCAAAACTAATCATAATTAAACCCAGGAGAACAACATTTTTACGTCCTAGTTTTCTAACTAGGATAGGCATGCTAAGTACACCAAATAAAAAACCAACAAATTGACCAAAGATGAGTAAACCACCATTACTATAATTTTGGTTATAGTGAAGTAGAATCTCAGGTAGCATTGCACCAATGATGACTAAGGTAAAAGCGATTAACATGTAAGAAAAGAAGCTTATCCAAAGTAAACGTTTTAACAACTATTTCTCCCCCTTATAAATAATTTATTATTGTTTAAATCAATTGCATATACTAAATATTTAATATCTAGATATTACCAATATTGTTATGTAGAAAAAATTTTAATTTTAAAATTAAATTTTTAAAGGTTAATAATTTTTAATTATACTACCTTTTATTTTGTTTTTTCTAAAAATTCATTATTTTTTACTTTCTCAACATAATTTACTTTAATTTAACTTGTAGTATGGATATTTCACATTATATTATGAGACTGTTATTTAATAACAATTTTCAAATTTTGGTGCATAAGTAAATACAGTCATAATCCATTATTTGTTAGGTGGGGCCCCTAACAAACAAATTTTAACATTACTAAAATAATAGGAGTGTTGTAAAAATGAATGGTAAAGTTAAAAGTTTAACAAACCCTGACAGTCTGTATTACAAAGTAGACGATGTTGTAATGGAGAGAGGGGAAGGCATCTACCTTTACGATCAAAATGGAAATAAATATTTTGACTGCGCATCAGCTACATTCAATTTGAATTTAGGGTACAGTAATAAAGAAGTGATCGACGTAGTAAAAAATCAAATGGATAATCTTATTCATGTTACTTCATCCTATCAAACAGACCCCGTAAATAAATTAGCAGAGAAACTTGTTGAAATTGCTCCTAGCAATCTCACAAGAGCACACCCAAAAGTTAGCAGTGGTTCAGCAGCGAATGAAGGTGCTATTAAAATGGCACAATACAAAACTGGGAAACGTGATGTTATTTCTTTGTTCCGCAGCCATTTGGGACAAACATATATGATGTCAGCTCTTTCAGGAAATGCTTTTCGAAGAGAACCATTCCCACCTCAATTTTCCTTTGGATTGCAAGTCCCAGACCCTTATTGCATGCGTTGTTTTTATAATCAAAAATCTGATTCTTGTGGAATGCTATGTGTGGAGAGGATTAATGATTTTATTGAATATGCAAGTACTGGGAATGTTGCAGCTATTATGGTCGAGCCGATCTCAGGAAATGGAGGAAATATTGTTCCACCAAAAGGATATTTCAAAGCGTTAAAAAAATTATGTGAAGAACACGATATTGCATTAATTTTTGATGAAATACAAACTGGATTTGGTAGGACAGGTAAGATGTTTGCTGCTGATTACTTTGATGTACAACCGAATATGATGACAGTAGCTAAAGGTTTAGGTGGAACTGGATTCCAAGTTGCAGCTATTCTTACCGAAGAGAAGTATGTGGGAATGCCTGGGCATCATCACTCTTTTACTTATGGATCCAATGTAATGGCGTCTGCTGCAGCATGTACCACAATTGATATATTACAAAGACCTGGATTTTTGGACAACGTGACTGTCGTTGGAAATTATATAATGGAACGTTTAGAAAAAATGAAAGATAGATTTAAGTTTATTGGAGATGTAAGGGGTGTAGGTTTAATGATTGGGGTTGAAATAGTAAAAGATAATAATGAACCCGATGTTGAGCTTACAAATCATATTGCAAAACGTGCTATGGATCATGGCATAATTATCAGAACGTCTAGATATGGCTACGGAAATGTTTTTAAAATTCGTCCACCTCTTACTATTACTCTAAGTGAAGCAGAAGAATTGTGTTATAAATTAACTCATCTATTGGAGGAAATCAAATGAAAACCTATATTATTGAGTTAGGAAAATACGTATATGATAAGGTGAAAAGTCAAAAGGGAACTTTGAAAAATCGTTTGGTTAATGGATATTCCCCAGGTGGAGACGCACAGTTTAATATTGATGCTGCAGCAGAAAATGCGGTTCTAGATTATATAGCAGATAAGAAAGAACCGGTTGCATTCTATACTGAAGATGGTGGACTTAAGATTTTTGGAGAAAATCCACAATATATTTTAATTGTAGATCCAATTGATGGTACACGTCCTGCAGCTGCAGGACTTGAAATGTCTTGTATTTCTATTGCTTTAGCAAAATACAAGGACAACTCTAAAATTAAAGATATTGAATATGCGTTTTTAATGGAACTGAAAACAGGTAACTACATGTATAGTGATATTTTTTCAAATTCCATTGAATTTGAAGGCTATAATAGCCAATTACCAAACTTAAGTCAGGGTAAAGATATTAAGAATATGTTTTGGAGTTTTGAATTTAACGGTCATCCTACTAATTTAATGATTGAAGCTTATGGACATCTAATTGATGAGTCAGCAAATAATGGTGGCGTATTTATATTTAATAGTGCATCTTATTCTATTTCACGAATTATTACAGGTCAAATGGATGCATATGTAGATATCGGGAATAGACTTCTTAAAGATTATCCAGATTTGTTACCAGATTTTCAAAGGGTAGGAAATGGCCAAGTCTTACACCTCTTTCCATATGATATAGCTGCTAGTGTATTTCTAGCGAAAAAAGCAGGAGTATTTATTACTGACGCATATGGTAATTCTTTAGATGAAACTCTTTTAACAGATCTCAGTTATACTAACCAGCAGTCATGTATAGCAGCTTCTACCAAAGAATTACACCAAAATTTATTGGAGAAAATTAATTGGAAACGGAGCGTGAAAAAGTATGAAGGCATTGGTATGGACTGAAAATAAAGCGTTAGAATATAAAGAAGTGGAAGAACCTCAAATACAAAAAAATAATGATGTAAAAGTCAAGATTTATGGTACTGGGATTTGTGGGACCGATCTAAATGTATTAAAAGGGAAGATGTATGCCGCTCCAAATATGGTTATGGGACATGAATCGGTTGGAGTCGTAGTGGAGGTAGGAGAAGAGGTTAGAAATGTAACCGTGGGAGATCGTGTTGTAATTGATCCTACCCAGTTTTGTGGGAAATGTTATTACTGTAGAAAAGGTTTAACATGCTATTGCGAAGAGTTTGATGAATGGCAGCTAGGAATTGGTGCTCATGGGACTTTTGGAGAATATTACGTTGGAGAAGATAGATTTATTTACAAATTACCTGAATCAATGGAATGGGAGAGAGCAACATTAATTGAACCTCTTTCATGTGTTCTTAGCGTTATAGAAAAAGCTAATATAAAACCAGATGACTCTGTTCTAGTTTTAGGGTCTGGGCCGATTGGACTATTAGTTCAGATGATTGCTAGAAAACTTTCTAGAATTACAGTTGCCACGGAAATTGGTCCCTTTAGAACAGAAGCTGCACGAAAAATAACTAAATATGTATATCATCCGCAAAAACTTACTTTAGAAGAAATCTACCGGATTAATCAAGGAAGAAAGTTCGATGTAATTTTTGATGCCATAGGTAATCAACTAGACTGGGCATATCCGTTAATTGAAAAAGGTGGAAGGCTTATTCCGATGGGGTTTGATGATACCTATGAGTTTAAGGTTAAACCGTTTGAATTACTATCAAAAGGGATTACAATTATTGGAACTGGAGAAGCGCATCATATGATGGAAAAGGCTTTATCCTGTGCTATAGATCTTCCAGAATTATCGAATTTAATTACGGAAAAGGTAGCTCTTGAAAATTTTGATACAGCTATTGGTAACTTAATGGGATTTGACCCAACTACTAATGAAAGAAAAGAGATTAATTCCATTAAAACAATATTAGTCTCTGAACCTACTAGTATCTAAGAAAGGTTCTGTACAAGTTTTTTTAGGAACAGATAATCCCATTGAATAATTGTCTATGTATGAAATTGTCAAATATTGCTGTGATTTTTCTGCAAAAAGTTGTAATTCATGTTGAATCGAAAAATTCATAAAAACGTTATTCTTTCTAGTATCTTTTTAGAAAGAATAACGTTTTTTACACTTCTTTTATTCAGAATCTCTAAAACATCAATTCAGGAATGTGCAAATCGTTTTTTAATAAGTTCCAAGTCTCATCTAGAATCGGTTTTGGTGGGATGTAAATAATTGTTCCATCACGACCTCTTGTTAAAATAACTCTATATGCATAGAGCTTAATTTGGAACGGATCTTTAACACCCCATTGATAGTGCTGTTCCTTCCAAGTCCCCTTCTGTAGATATAGATCATCATCCCAATGAACAAGCGTCATATCTAGTTCAAGTCCCTGTGTTTGAAATTCAGTTGAGCTATAGTTGAGCGCCCTACAATAGTACTAGGATTCGGGATAGTTAAAGTATTGAGCGATCTTACTAGGCCGTTCATACCGTTCATCCCTTGGTAAAACAGGGGCTTCCTTTTGACGATTAGCGCCACCAGCACAGACAACGCTAACAGTTTTTGTATCATCATGATAAAGCTGATGTAAAGTAAGTGGGGCTTTGGCTAAATCACGCGTAATAAAAAGTTGATAATGTTCTTTTGGTAGCCTATGAATAAGCTGTTTTGTTTGTTCAAAATTAGTATCTAATAAGGTATTAATAATTTCATAGTATTTTAAAGCTGCATGAGCACGGAAAGATGAGTTTAAATGTAGCTGAGAATGTGTTCTATAATGTGCTGTATTTGTAAATATAGAATTAGGATGTTTAGAGTGAACAGTCACGTTTTTTCCAGCGATCGCAGTATTCCATAAAGCAAGGCCGCCTTCTTCACCAGAATAAATCTCTTGTCCTTCACTAATTAAGCCAATTGTTAAACTCCACGGTTTATTGTTTGTTGTAATATTCATTATAATATCAGGTTCACTTAAGTTTTGGGCTTTTCGATTTCTTTTAGTGATTGATCGACCCTTTTGTATCCCATGTCCGTTGAGTTTCATCAAAAATGATAATCTGTTCTTTGGGAATCATTCTCTTTTCGAGAAAGTCCATTTTATATCCATATAAACCTTGTACGAAAGTTCTATTTTTCAACGTATCTTGTAATACATCTACTAATGGTCCGTTGCCAGATAAATAAACTGCATTTTTCATCTCATGTGCAATGGTCAGACCCAGGTATGTTTTACCTGCTCCTGGCTCGCCAGATACTAAAATGAGATGATGGGTATTTGTATGTTGGGCCTCTTCAATAATTGAACGTACAGTTTGTTGTATTTCTGAAAAGTTACTGCTTGATACAGCTTTAATGTCAGGAAGCGGTTCATTATTTAAAATGGATCGAGCAGCTTCTAACATAGACACTATTGATTATATCCTCTAGCGTTAAAGTTGGTGCTTCTGTTTTATTTAACGTATTCCCCGAAAGAATTCATTAAAAAATTCCTTTTGTGTACCAAGAAGCAAAATATTTTTATGATAAAATATAAAAAAAGATGATGAAGAAGGGATAATTAAAGTGAAACCAACAATTTATGATGTTGCGGAAAAAGCAGGTGTATCAATAGCGACTGTATCCAAGGTAATTAATCAAACTGGGCGTATTAGTGAAAAAACAATAAACAAAGTAAATCAGGTAATGGATGAACTAGATTACCAGCCAAGTAGTGTAGCGGCAGCGTTAACAGGTAAAAAAACATATGCAATTGGGGTACTTGTCCCAGACATCTCAAACCCTTTTTTTGCAGAAGTAGCAAGAGCTTTTGAAAATAGTGCACGAGAATCAGGGTATACACTCATTTTATGTAGTACAGACCATCAAACCAAACGTGAGCACGAATACATTGATTTACTATTTAAAAAGCAAGTAGATGGCATTATTATTGCAACGGAGCTAAATGATTATAAACTTGTTAAAAAAATCGTGAATCGGGATTTGCCACTAGTATTATTCACTGTAGATCATCCTTCTATCACGACTCATGTTGTGACAACTGATGATATGAGGGGAGGCTATCTAGCTGGAAGTTATCTAACGCAGAAAGGCCATACATCTTTAACGATTATGATGGAGAAGGATAGAAAAAGTAGCTTAGGGAGATTGACTGGTTTCAAACAAGCTCTTACGGATTCAGGAATTTCGTTAGATGACGATGCTATTATTAGTTGCTATTCGACAGTGGAAGATAGCAAACGTGCAAGTAAAGAGTTACTTAATTTACCTAACAGACCTACAGCGGTTTTTGCTTGTACAGATTTGATTGCTATATGCCTTATGAATGAAGCAAGAAAACAAGGGCTTTCAATTCCAGAAGATTTATCAATTATCGGATTTGATAATACAATCTATGCTGAGATTGCAGATCCGGGGTTAACGACAATTGAGCAGCCAATTAAACAAATGGCAGCCTGCACGTTTGAACAACTGCTAAAAACGATGGAAATGAAGGAGCATGCTAAGCAAAAAATTACAATTATTCCTAAGTTAGTAGAGCGATCCTCAGTAAAGGATATTACATGATAGCTTTTTTCAAGTCTATTTGAGTGTAACAAAAGAAGGTCATCGTAACTAAGTATAGTTAGGATGACCTTCTTTTATATATAGGATTTATACAGAGTATTGCTCACCGCTTTCCGTATTTAAATCCTGTTCCATCTCATTTTCCTTTGGAATAGTAAGGAAATGAGTTAAAAATGCACCAAAGAAGTACAAACCAGCAAAGATCCACATCACGCCACCAACACCTAAAGGACCGATGAAGGCAGTTACTACTAATGGTCCAACGAATGCTGATAATCCTGAACCTAAATTTAAGACAGACATTGCAGCTCCTTTATTTTCAGGAGATAAAGATGGGACTAATGCTGTAAGAGGTACATAACCAGCAAGTGTTGCTCCATAGCAACAGGCAACAAATAATATTACCCAATAATTATGTCCTACCATTTGTGGTACATAATAGAGTGCAAGAGTTACAATGCCGCAACCGACTCCTCCGAACCATTTAATCGTATTTACCCAGCCAAACTTGTCTCCAACAATACCAAAAATAATATTAAACACCATATTTACAAAGAATAGAGTACCCCAAATTTGAAGCCATTCAGTCATCGTAAAATTATATTTCATCATATAGGTAGGTAGGAAAACAACAAATCCAAACTGAGCGGCCGAGTTTATAATTTTTACAATACCGCCTATACCAACTTTAGGATTTTCAAATGCAATGGTAATGCCTTTTAGTAATTCACTTGATTTGTTAGCGCTTACGGTTTGTGCTTTAAATCTGTCCTTATTTACAACAATTGAGAACAATCCTCCGACGACAACAAAAATTAAAGCGCTCCATAAAGTAGCGATTTCTCCGATTTTCGGAACCATATAGCTAGAATAAAAGGCTCCTATAACACTAAGACCTAGCTGGAATACGAACCAGAACCAGCCAACTGCTCTTGAAAGCATTTGTTGAGGCGTACTGTAAGATACCCAAACTAGGAACGAATAAGCAAATAAGGGATAACCAAACCCGCGTAGGGCATAGCAAATTAATATTACGGGATAATTCATATGCTGAATTCCTATACCGATGAACCCAATTGAACCTAAAATGAATGATACTAAACCAAACGTCATGACTTTTCTTGGTCCCCACATTTGTACAAATACCCCTGAAAACCAAGAAGAAGCAGATACAGTAATTCCGTAAATAGTAAACAAAAATGCAGCGTGTTCTAGCGTTAATCCTTTTTCAACGAGATAAGGGGATAACCATCCCTGTTCTAAACCGTCTCCAATCATAAAAACAATAATCCCTATGTATCCCCAAGTTAAATTAGAAGGGATCCCAATCCTGTCCATAAATGTTTTGTTTGAACTAATAGCGTTCATTCTCCCACCACCGATAAGTTATTTTTGGTTAAGCGCTTAATTCTTTTTGATAAAAAAAGTATACGCTTACATTATGAGGTCGTCAATTAAATTTTTGACAATTTACAACTTTCTTTTATAGAACATTCTATTTACTTATTGGAGAATAAAATAATGGTGAGTATGAAAAGAAAGAAATCCCTCATAGATGTGGGATTTCTATTTAAAGGCTTGGTTTTCTTTGTTATATCAGTATTTTAAAAGAGTATATTTGTAGCTTTTTAGAGTTTTTATTTCTAATTATTAATTTTTATTTTTATGTAATACGTATATTGAGGGAATGCAAAATTCGGATGAAAAGAGGAGTGTTCAAAAAAATAAAAATGTTTCCAATTTAGAATCAAGTGTGTATAATGAAGAAAAATAGGGAAAGCGCTTAACTTAATTTAATACGCTAAACCCTATAGACTTTCATTTCGTTTCTTAAATTTTAATATAGAGGGAGAAATCATATGAACGTTTTAAAGATTGGGATTATTGGTGCTGGACGAATTGGGAAACTACATGTTGATAATTTGCAGCTTATGCCACAAGTGAAAATTAAAGCGGTTTCAGATGTAGTAATTAATCATCTAGAAAAGTGGGCTCAAGATAAAGGGATTTCCACTCTGACTACAAACTATCAGGATTTATTATCAGATTCAGAAATTGATGCTGTCTTTATTTGTTCACCAACAAATACACATGCGCAAATTATAAAAGAAGCAGCTCTTGCGAAAAAACATATTTTCTGCGAAAAGCCTGTTAGTTTCTCGGTAGAAGAAACATTAGAAGCATTAGAAGTGGTGAAAGAACAGGGGGTATCACTTCAAGTAGGTTTTAATCGTCGTTTTGATCCGAACTTCAGGAAAGTGTATGATCTGATTCAACAAGGAGAAGTGGGACAGCCACATATTTTAAAAATTACGTCACGCGATCCACAACCGCCAAGTATAGAGTATGTTCGCTCTTCAGGCGGATTGTTTATGGATATGATGATTCATGATTTTGATATGGCTCGTTATGTGATGAATAGTGAAGTCGTTGAAGTATTTGCATATGGAACAACATTAATTGATCCATCCATTCAGGAAGTAAATGATGTTGATACAGCAATTGTCACATTAAAATTTGCGAATGGAGCTTTAGGGGTAATTGATAATAGCCGCCAAGCTGTTTATGGATATGACCAGCGTGTGGAAGTGTTTGGTGAAAAAGGCGCGGTTGCTGCGGATAATTGCTGTCCGACAACAGTACAAGTTTCTAAAACAGAAGGTGTTGTAAAAGATAAACCGCTTTATTTCTTCCTAGAGCGCTACACGCAGGCTTACATTGAGGAAGTAACACAATTTACAAAGTCAATTATTGAAGGACAAGCTGTTATTTGCAGTGGTAATGATGGATTACAAGCAGAGCGAATTGCGAAGGCTGCGAAGGAATCTTTACTAACAGGAAAACCTGTACAAATTGAACATAAACAGCCTGCATTAAATCAATAAAGCATGGGAGGTAGTAACAATGAATCCACTTATTTTTAAAGAAGATTGTCCATTAGACCTAATTGCAGTTGGACGTTTATGCGTTGATTTAAATGCTAATGAAACACAACGTCCTATGGAAGAAACAAGAACATTTACTAAGTATGTGGGAGGTTCTCCTGCGAATATTGCGATTGGTGCGGCACGTCTTGGCTTACAAACAGGATTTATCGGTAAAGTGTCTGATGATCAAATGGGCCGTTTTATTACAGGGTACCTCAAGGACAATAAGATTAATACAAATCAGATATGTATCGACCGTACAGGTGCAGTGACAGGTCTAGCATTTACAGAAATTAAAAGCCCTGAGGATTGTAGTATTTTAATGTACCGAGACAATGTCGCAGATTTAAATCTTGATCCAACAGAAGTATCTGAGGACTATATTAAACAATCAAAAGCACTCTTAATTTCAGGAACAGCTTTAGCGAAAAGTCCTTCTCGCGAGGCGGTATTTTTAGCACTAGAATATGCGCGTAAGCATGATGTAGTTGTATTTTTTGATGTGGATTACCGCCCTTATACATGGCAGTCAGAAGCTGAAACGGCTGTGTATTATAATCTAGCGGCTGAAAAATCTGATGTCATTATTGGAACGCGTGAAGAATTCGATATGATGGAAAAACTATTAAACTATGAACAGTCTAATGACCAAGTTACGGCTGAAAGATGGTTTTCTCATCATGCGAAAATCGTTGTAATTAAACATGGCGGGGATGGTTCAATCGCTTATACGAGAGACGGTCAATCTCACCGAGGCGGTATCTTTAAAACAAAGGTGTTAAAGACGTTTGGCGCTGGCGACTCGTATGCTTCTGCGTTTATTTATGGACTAATGCAAGGGCTTGAGATTCCTCAAGCGATGCGATTAGGTGGTGCTTCTGCTTCAATCGTTATTTCTAAACATAGCTGTTCTGATGCAATGCCAACACGTGAAGAGATTTCTGCATTCATGGAGACGGCTGAGGAATTGGTATAGAAACGTTATGAATCAATAATCAAGTAAGGGCGTATCCTATTGGACGCTTCTACATTACATAAAAGGGAGAGAATGAATATGACAGTACAAACAGCACAAATTGTAAAAAACTACATTGGCGGCGAATGGGTAGAATCCATTTCAACTAAGATGGAAGCTGTATATAATCCTGCAACAGGAGAAGTAATCGCTCAAGTACCACTTTCAACAAAAGTAGACGTTGACCAAGCTGTATTAGTAGCAAATGAAGCATTCAAATCTTGGTCTAAAACGGCTGTACCAAAACGCGCTCGTATTCTATTTAAATATCAACAACTACTAGTAGATAACTGGGAAGAGTTAGCGAAACTCATTACGATTGAAAACGGAAAAAGCTATAACGAGGCTTACGGTGAAGTTCTTCGTGGTATTGAGTGCGTGGAGTTTGCAGCGGGTGCTCCTACATTAATGATGGGAAAACAGCTACCTGATATTGCAACAGGTATTGAGTCTGGTATGTATCGTTACCCAATTGGTGTTATTGGTGGGATTACACCATTTAACTTCCCAATGATGGTTCCATGCTGGATGTTTCCACTTGCAATTGCTTGTGGTAATACATTTGTATTAAAACCTTCAGAGCGTACACCACTTCTAGCAGCAAGATTAGCAGAATTAGCTGAAGAAGCAGGCTTACCAAAAGGTGTATTAAATATCGTAAATGGCGCTCACGATGTAGTAAACGGTCTTCTGGAACATAAATTAGTGAAGGCAATTTCATTTGTAGGTTCTCAGCCTGTCGCAGAATATGTATACAAAAAAGGAACAGAAAACTTAAAACGCGTGCAAGCACTAGCGGGTGCGAAAAACCATTCCATTGTATTAAATGATGCGAATCTAGAACTAGCTACAAAGCAAATTATTAGCGCTGCATTCGGTTCAGCTGGTGAGCGTTGTATGGCTGCTTCTGTTGTAACAGTAGAAGAAGAAATTGCAGATCAATTAGTTGAAAGACTAGTAGCAGAAGCGAATAAAATTGTAATTGGCAATGGTCTTGATGAAGATGTATTTTTAGGACCAGTTATTCGTGATAACCATAAAGAGCGCACAATTGGTTATATCGATTCAGGTGTAGAACAGGGCGCTACGTTAGTTCGTGATGGAAGTGAAGATACAGCTGTAAAAGGAGCTGGTTACTTCGTTGGACCAACAATTTTTGACCATGTTACAAAAGAAATGAAAATCTGGCAAGATGAGATTTTTGCTCCTGTTTTATCTATTGTTCGTGTGAAATCATTGGATGAAGCAATTGAAATTGCGAATGAGTCTCGTTTTGCAAATGGAGCTTGCATTTATACCGATAGCGGGGCAAGTGTACGTCAATTCCGTGAAACAATTGAATCAGGCATGTTAGGTGTGAATGTTGGGGTTCCGGCTCCAATGGCATTCTTCCCATTCTCTGGCTGGAAAGACTCTTTCTACGGTGATCTTCATGCGAACGGTACTGACGGCGTTGAGTTTTATACAAGAAAGAAAATGCTTACATCTCGTTGGGAAAAGTAATCATTAAGAGAGAAGTAGAATCTGTCTAGTTGCTTGGAAGCGAAAGTAATGCAAGTAGTAAAACATAAGAAGGAAGTATTAGGAGTCTATCATATTCCTAATACTCCTTTTTCATATGCAGAATGACTGTTAGAGATAGAAAGGAGCAAATCATATGCAAACGGTTAAAATGACGACGGCGCAAGCATTGGTAAAGTTTTTAAATCAGCAATATGTAGAGTTTGATGGAAAGCAACAAAAGTTTGTTAAGGGAATCTTAACGATTTTTGGTCATGGCAATGTAGTAGGCCTAGGTCAAGCTTTAGAAGAAGACGCAGGGGAATTAGAAGTATATCAAGGGAGAAATGAGCAAGGAATGGCAAATGCTGCGATGGCTTTTGCGAAACAAAAACATAGAAAACAAATTATGGCATGTACTTCTTCCGTTGGTCCTGGATCAGCAAACATGATTACCTCTGCAGCAACAGCTTCTGCAAATAATATTCCCGTTTTATTACTTCCAGGAGATGTATTTGCAACGAGACAACCTGATCCTGTTCTTCAACAAATTGAACAAACACATGACTTATCTATTTCTACAAATGATGCTTTTCGTGCAGTAAGTAAGTATTGGGACCGGGTGAATCGTCCTGAACAATTGATGACAGCTATGATTCAAGCGATGCGGGTTTTAACGAATCCAGCAGATACAGGAGCTGTAACAATTTGTTTACCACAAGATGTCCAAGGAGAAGCATGGGATTTTCCAAGTTACTTCTTCCAAAAGCGTGTTCATCGTATTGAACGCCGTATACCTACAAAAGCCAGCTTAGCGGATGCAGTGGAAATGATTAAGAGAAAGAAAAAGCCAGTTATGATTTGCGGTGGTGGTGTAAGATACGCAGAAGCGGCAGAAGAACTCAAACAGTTTGCTGAAACATTCCACATTCCATTTGGAGAAACACAGGCCGGAAAAAGTGCAATTGAAAGTAGTCATCGATATAATCTAGGTGGCATTGGGGTAACGGGAAATATAGCAGCTAATACAATTGCAAAGGAAGCGGATCTTGTTATTGGGATCGGGACGAGGTTTACGGATTTTACAACGGCATCGAAACAATTATTTCAAAATGAGGAAGTTGAGTTTTTAAACATTAATATTTCAGAATTCCATGCGAATAAACTGGATGCATTAAAGGTTATAGCAGACGCGAAAGAAGCGCTTCTTGCTCTAATAGATGAACTGCAAGAAATTGATTATCGATCTAGTTATACAGTAGAAATTGCTGATGCAAAAGAGGCTTGGGAAACAGAATTATCACGTCTACATAATATTCGCTTTACAGGTCAAGATTTCACACCAGAAGTAGAAGGCCATTTTGATGAAAATTTAAATGAGTATGTAGACGCACTTGGTACACAATTAACACAGACTGCAGTCATTGGACAAATCAATACATTACTTGATGAAGATGCAATTATCGTTGGAGCGGCAGGAAGTCTTCCAGGTGATTTACAAAGAATGTGGGCATCAAGAAAAACAAATACATATCACATGGAGTATGGATACTCTTGCATGGGCTATGAGGTTGCGGGCGCACTAGGTGTAAAGCTAGCTGAACCATCGAAGGAAGTTTATGCAATGGTAGGGGATGGTAGTTACCAGATGCTTCATTCTGAACTTGTCACAAGTCTTCAAGAAAACAAAAAAATTAACGTCTTATTGTTTGATAACTCCGGATTTGGCTGCATTAATAACTTACAAATGAGTAATGGAATGGGAAGCTTTGGAACAGAGTTTCGCTACCGAAACCAGGAAACTCGTAAATTAGACGGGGGAATTATGAAAATTGATTTTGCAGCTAGCGCAGCTGGATATGGTGTGAAAACATATCATGTTACATCACTAGAACAATTACAAGAAGCGCTTATAGATGCGAAAAAACAAACAGTTTCTACATTAATTGATATTAAAGTATTACCAAAAACAATGACAAATGGATACGAGTCATGGTGGCATGTAGGTGTTGCAGAAGTATCTAAAAGTCAAAGTGTACAAGCTGCGTACGACAGTAAAGTAAGTAACTTGCAACAGGCAAGATCTTATTAGAGTAGGACACAAAGAGAGCTTTTTATCTACATGCATATTGTTAAGGAAGCTCTCTTTTTAACAAATAGATAAGAGAAGTGGGCGAAATTCTATCACATTTTAAAAAGAGGAGAGACAAGGGGATGTTTAAAGAGAATACGATTAAGCTTGGAATTGCACCAATTGCTTGGACAAATGATGATATGCCGGAGCTAGGGGCAGAAAATACGTTTGAACAATGTATTAGTGAGATGGCACTAGCTGGATTTAATGGAAGTGAAGTAGGGAATAAATATCCGAGAAATACAGTTGTATTAAAAAAATCTTTGGAATTACGAAACTTGGAGATTGCTAGTGCATGGTTTAGTACGTTTTTAACAACGAAGCCGCTTGAAGAGACGGTAGAAGGATTTATTAAGCATAGGGATTTCTTGCATGACATGGGTGCAAAAGTCATCGTTGTTTCAGAGCAAGGGCATAGTATTCAGGGGTTAATGGATGTACCACTATTTAAAAATAAGCCTGTTTTTACAGAAGAAGAGTGGAAAAAGCTTGCAGATGGATTACATCACCTCGGTAAATTAGCTCAGGAAAAGGGGCTACATATTGTATACCATCACCATATGGGGACGGGTGTTCAAACAACGGCAGAAATTGAAAAGTTAATGGACATGACTGATCCAGCGCTTGTATCTTTGCTTTTTGATACAGGTCATCTTGTTTTTTCAGGAGAAGAGCCTCTTTATATTTTGAAGAAATATTTACCTCGGATTAAACACGTACATTTAAAAGATATTCGTCAAGAAGTAGTAGAAGCTGTAAAGGAAAACGGATTAAGCTTCTTACAGGCAGTGAAGAATGGGGCATTTACAGTCCCTGGGGATGGCGTAATTGGATTTGATGAAGTGTTTACTATCCTTGCAAACTCTGATTATCAAGGGTGGTTTGTGGTAGAAGCAGAGCAAGACCCAGCTTTAGCGAATCCTTTTGAATACGCATTAAAAGCCCGAAAATTTATACAAGAAAAAGCAGGTCTGTAATTTCCGCATTTTGAGACTATCTCTAAGTTGATGATTGTGCAATCAACATTTCCTCTTACAAATGGAGTAAAAAGACGAGACGGTTAATTCTACATTTAATAAATAATTTTGAAATAGGTGAATATGTAATGCCATTAGTTCAAATGAAAGATATTTTATTAAAAGCAAATCAAGAGAATTATGGGGTTGGGGCTTTCAGTGTTGCGAATATGGAAATGGTCATGGGAGCTATCAAAGCAGCTGAAGAGTTAAATTCGCCGCTTATTCTACAAATTGCGGAAGTTCGTTTGAATCATTCTCCAATTCATATGATTGGTCCGTTGATGGTAGCTGCAGCGAAAAAAGCAATTGTTCCAGTAGCGGTTCACTTTGATCACGGTATGACATTTGAAAAGATTAAAGAGACGTTAGAAATTGGTTTTAGTTCGGTTATGTTTGATGGCTCTCACTATCCGTTAGAAGAAAATATACAAAAGACAAAAGAAATTGTAGAACTTGCGAAACAGTACGGTGCGACGGTAGAGGCTGAGATTGGCAGAGTTGGTGGTAGTGAGGACGGATCAGAAGATATTGAAATGTTGTTGACAAGCACTACAGAAGCAAAACGATTTGCAGAAGAAACAGAGGTAGATGCGTTAGCTGTTGCAATTGGAAATGCGCATGGTATGTACAATGGCGATCCTAATTTACGATTAGACCGCTTACAAGAGATTAATGAGGTAGTCCATATCCCACTCGTTTTACATGGTGGATCTGGCATTAGTCCAGAGGATTTCAAGCAATGTATTCAACATGGTGTTCGTAAAATTAATGTAGCAACAGCCACATTTCAGAATGTAATTACTGCGGTTAACAATACCGTCCTAAACACGCCGTATTCAGATTATTTTACGTATCACCAGGATGTTATTGAGGCCGCATATGAAAACGTTAAAAGTCATATGCAAATATTCGGAAGTGAAAACAGAGCATAATCAGAAAAAATTTCTTCATTACTAGTTAGAAGAAATTCGGAATGTAGTTAGCTGACAAAAGTGGAGAATGCTAGTGAAGCCATTAATTAAAAGGAGGAGAAAGCCATGTTAGGAAAATTAGGTGAATTAAATGAAGGATATAATGTATTAACAGAAATGAACGGTCAATGCAGTGATATGTTAATGGATATAGGCATATATAAGATGTCTAATGGAAAAGAAGAGTTGCTATTTGATAAAAAGAATGAAACAGCAGTTCTTTTACTAGAAGGGGCAATACGTTTAGAGTGGGAAGGAATGGAACAAGTTATTCAAAGACAGTCTGTGTTTGAAGAAAACCCTTGGTGCTTACATGTGGCTAAAAATGTGAAGGTTACCATTACTGCTCTTTCAGATAGTGAAGTGCTTGTTCAAAAAACAGATAATGATCAAGAATTTGCTTCTAAGTTATATACTCCAAATGAGTGTCAAAGTGTTGTGGCTGGAGAAGGAGTATGGGAGGGCACTGCACAGCGTGTCATTCGTACGATTTTTGACTATAACAATGCAGTATATTCTAATATGGTAGTAGGAGAAGTTATTTCTTATCCAGGGCGATGGTCCAGTTATCCACCTCATCACCATGATCAACCGGAGGTATATTATTATCGCTTTAACAAGCCACAGGGATTTGGATGTGCAATGGTTGGTGAGGATGCTTATCGCGTTGTACATAATAGTTTTATTACAATTCCAGGTGAGCTAGACCATCCACAAGCAACGGCGCCTGGATATGCCATGTATTTTTGTTGGATGATTCGACATCTTGAGAATAATCCATGGAATGATCGTATCATGGAGGAAGACCACAAGTGGTTATTAGAACCAAACGCGAAAATTTGGCCAGAAAAGGAATAGACGAAAATAAAAACGAGCAATCCTATTCATAGTGATAAGGTGCTCGTTTTTTTATTTGTGTGTGGAAAGGAAAATTCTTCTTACTGTTATCGCCGGATTATTGTCCTGCGAACATTTAAAGAAGGAGAATTCTTTCAGAAATTATGTAAAATAAATCTTTTATTTTGGTCTGTGTTTTTGAATTGTTAGTTATTTATTTTTTTGTTTGTTGTTCTATCTACATCTGAAATGGGTAAGTCTGTGCCATATAGGTCTTGGTTAATAACTTTATTGCTAATGTTTGGATTATGTTCCACTTGAGATGATGTTTCTAGCATTTGTTCTTGTTCCTTACTAGGGGTGTTCAGAGCATCCGATGGGACACGATTCATCTGTTTGTTTACTAGCTTTTCTTTATCCATATAATACAGCTCCTTTTTGAGATGAGATTAAAAACAATGGAATTATGAATAGACACTTCGATATTTTGAGCCTTTGAATGGAATTATAAACAAACTTATATTGCAAAGATTGCTTTTATTCGTTTCTTGTTTTGGTTTACATTTTGTTTCGTTACAAGTTTTGTTGTTAAACTGGCACAAGCAACAACAGATATGATAACCAATAGGTAGTGAAGGATAATATTTTTTCATAGAGAATAATGCTAGAGTAGGAATTAATCTATTTTGCTTTTAGATGAAAGGGGAATTCTCATGAATACACTTGTTAATGATAAGTTTTATGATACACGAAATCATTTATTTGAGGAAATTACTTTGTTAAGTGATACTCAATTTAATAAGAAACCAGATAAGGATAAATGGAGTATAGCACAAGTATGTCATCACTTAGTGTTATTAGATGAAAGGGTTATAAAGGTCATTTCATCTGGATTAAAAAAGATGGATAGTACACAAAATGAGCGTAAAGAAATTCAATCTATATTATTAGATAGATCTATAAAATTTATAGCCCCAGAAATGATTCAACCAAACATAAAGCCATTTGAAGTGCAGCAAATGGTCGATTTGTTAAACGACGCTAGAAAAGAATTAATGCGTTTCCTAAGTACAATAGAAGATGAATCTATATTAGAGAAAAAATCAGTGATGCATCCAGCTCTTGGAGAATTACTTCTTGATCAGTGGATAGAACTGATTTATTTGCATGAACAGCGCCATATAGAACAAATTAAGGAGATAAAATTACTTTGTGAAGTTGGAAAGTAAAAATCATTGTCTATTTTTAGAGAAATGTATGCTATTAAATTATATAAAAAAGAATTCAAATAATTTTTATACCAAAAAGTAGTGTAAATTCACTACTTTTTTATTGCTCTAATTATTAAAATAAAAGAAGTGAAAGTGGGGGGAGTTTAATTTCTCAGGATGATGAATTTCATACTATCGGACAATTATGGAATACAAAAATGCAACAACTATTAAGCAACGATATTGAAATCCATCTTGTAGAGATACCGAAATTAGTAAAACAATGGCGTGAAGAAAAAGTAAACCCTTGAGAAAATTCATTTGTTTGTTGGATGTTATTACTACCAGCGCATAGAGATGAACATTTAACTCAAACATTGTATTGGAGGGGATTGATATGAATCAAGATCCAATTTTAAAAAAGGAAATAAGTAAATGGGAAAATATGAGCCATGATTCTTCTTTCAGAACAGCATATGAAGCTCGCGAGAAATTGCTTTTAGATGAACAAGCTAAGCTAGCGCATGCTGAACAAGAGGGCATAGAAAAAGGAATTGAACAAGGTAAGATGCAAATGATCCGAGGGATGCATGAAATAGGTGTACCGCTTGAAACTATTGCAAAAGCAAGTAAGTTGAGTGTAGAGGAAATAGAACGTATCTTAAAATTAAAGTGAACATATATGAACCTATAGTACTCATGAATAAGAGAAAGTAGACACTCATTGTTATAGTACGTTTAATAGAAAAGCATTGCTGAACAATTCGGCAGTGCTTTTTCTATATCTTTTTTTGTTTTTCATACAGAATCCCCCGCAAAATTACTTTTTGCAGTTGAAGTTTTCCGAATAATAAGTTACATTTTTAAAGTTCAAGCAACTATATGACAGTACAAAAGGGGAGAAATATTGTTATTATGCAAAAAATGAAATGGAAGAACTATTTATGTTATTTTGTTATTCTTATACTTCTTGGAACAGCGGTAACAGTCAAACCATCTACTTCAAAAGCTGAGGAATCTGGTGTTAATATTACACTGTTAGGTACTGCAGATATTCATGGTAGATTTATGCCCTGGGATTATGCGCTTGATGGTGCAAATACGAGTGGAAGTTTAACGCAACTCTATACAGTTATAAAGAAGGTACGTCAGGAAAATCCAAATACCATATTAGTAGATGCTGGGGATACAATTCAAGGAAACTCAGTAGAATTATTCAATGATCAACCACAATCGCCAATGATGGTAGCGATGAATGCCATGGGATATGATGCTTGGGCATTTGGAAATCATGAATTTAACTTTGGCCTAGATACATTGAAAAAAGTTAGTGAACAATATAAGGGAAAGACATTAGCAGGAAATATTTACAAGGAAAATGGAGAACGCTTTCTTCCTGCATATACAATTGTTGAAAAAGGTGGAATTAAAGTCGGGATTATTGGTATGAATACACCAATGATTAGTGATTTTGAAAAAGGGACAAATCATCTGGATGGTTTAGTGGTGAAAAATCCAGTAGAAGAGACAAAGAAGGCCATTAAAGAGTTAGAAGGTAAAGTAGATGTAATGGTAGGCGTTATGCATATGGGATTAGAAAATGAGAATGGAATCCCTGGTACTGGGGTTCAAGATATTGCGAATGCTTGTCCGGAACTAAGCGCTATTTTTGCAGCTCATATGCATAAACTTGTTAAAAAAGAAGTTGTAAATGGTGTCATTATTACAGAACCAGATAAATATGGAACACATATCTCACGTATTGACCTTACTTTTACAAAGCAAGATGGAAAGCTGGTTCTAAAAGATAAAACTGCTACCGCTATACCTGTAAAAAATAATGATGGAACAACAGTAGTATCTGATCCTACACTTGAAGACACACTGACACCTTTTCACGAGTATGCGAGGGGTGATGCAAATGTTGTAGTCGCTCAATTAAAGGGCAGAAACCTTGTTCCTGAAAATGAAATAAAGGGTATTCCAAGTGTGCAGATTCAAGAGACACCTTTATCGGATTTCTTTCATGAAGTCATGCTCTACTACAGCAAAGCAGATGTAGTCGCCCATCAAATTGATAACGATAATGCCCGTTTGGATGTAGGTCCTATTAAGAAAAAAGATATTGCATATAATTATCAATATGCTTTGGGTGAAATTACGGTATATAAGGTAACTGGGAAAGACTTAAAAGACTATATGGAATGGGCAGCGGGGTACTTTAACTCATCTCGTCCTGGAGATGTAACAGTTAGTTTTGATAAAACCCGTCGTGCATCTAAATACAGTACGAACGATTTCTTTGGAGGCGTAAAATACGAAATTGACTTAACAAAACCATATGGAAGTAGAATAACAAATTTACGTTCTATTCGTACAAATAAACCAATCAAAACGAACGATGTTATGACGTTGGGAATGAATGCATATAGAATGGAGGCTCTTCAGGCAAAAGGTGGAGCTTTAGAGGGGCGTAAGTTTGAACAAATTTGGTCATCTAAACAAGAGAATGCATTCGGGGAAACTGGTGGAACCATTCGTAACCTTGCTATTACATATTTAAAAGAGGTAAAGAACGGTGTTTACACACCAAAAGTTATGCATAATTGGAAAATTACTGGTGTGAATACACATTCTTCAGAGCATAAGGCTGTAGTGGATCTAGTGAATAAAGGGATATTAGAAATTCCAAAAACTGAAGATGGAAAATATACAAATATAGCCTCTATAAATACTAAAGATTCAATTACAAAAGAAGAGATTGTAGCACTCTCACAAAAAGCAAATATTAATCCAAATCAGTTTAAGCATATAAAAACGAAAGGTGAATTTTACAAAAAACTTAGTAAAAGTGTGAAAAAAATATAAGAAAAATGACTCTGGTGCAAAAAAATTTAAATATAAAATAGTGATTTTTCTAAGTAGTAGATTTAAATTTTTAACTGGAATTGTAAATATATATAAACGAGCACCCTATCCCCATACATGGCGATAGGGTGCTCGTTTTCTATTTATGTATAGAAAAACTTGTCTACTTTTAGACTGTCATCCTACACACAATTATAGTAACGTGAATAGTCCGAAACAAATCTGTTTCGGACTGAGGGTTCAATATTTTATCCACTTTATTCAACGTTTTTATATTTATAGTTAGAATTTTCTGTTTTTTCTAGGTAAGAAAACTGGATTACTTTATTTAATAGATACTCCACCAGAGACACTCAGTTTTGTTGGTGCTGGCGTATCTCCACCATTAAATGAAGATTGTTGTGATACATTTAAACTAATCATACTACAAGCTAATGTACTTACTATTATCGTACTGAATAACACTTTTTTTATTTTTTTCATTACTTTAACGCTCCTTTTCTTAAATGTTTCTTATCAGCATGATTGCTAATATAGAAATACTTGCTCGCTTTAACATGATTATTTGCCTCGTAAAATTGTAGTGCTAAAATCTCTGCATATTCTTTTACACAATCCCACATTTCCTCTTTTTCAAAATAAGAAATGGCATCAGTAACTACTTTTTCTAGTTTAATTCTAGGCAGTTCTGTGATTAGTTCATTTAAAACTGCGAAACGGTGTTTATATTCTTCATTTCCTGACTCATTTGAATATTTCATTCCTTGCTCGATATATGCTCTTGCTAAGACAAATAATGCTTTAAAATGGTTCGGTATGGTATTTATAATTTCAGAACTCTGTCTAATCGCTAATGGATATAAATCTTGAATATTATATAACCAGCCTAAATTGGATCGTACTCGTAATAATAATTGTTCTTCATCATACTTCTTAAAAACATCAATGACCATATTGAGACATTCTTCCGCTCTTTCAAATTCTCTTAGATCTATACAAGCCAGTCCATATACATTGTCGCACAAAGCGATATTAATTTTATAGCCTACATGATTTAAATATATTTCTTTGGCTTTTACTGCATGTTGAATCGCTTCAAATGGTTGATAAGATTGATAACAGTATGTTGAAAATCTATACTCAAACTCAGCTTTTTCTATTTCGTCAGGTATATCTTTTAAAAGTCCTTCCGCCTTTTCATAGTGTGCTTTTGCCTCAGTATAATTTGCTATAATCGTAGAGTGGATTGCCTTAAAGAAATAATAATAGTAAGCTAAAAATGAAAATTCCTCTTTAATATGAGGTAGTTTTTCTATTTGATTAAAAGAATCTTTTGTAATACTCATTCCATCTACCAAAACTTTATATCTAAAATTCAGTAGGGAATAATAGAATAATACATATTGGTCTGTTTCTATTCCTTTTAAACTTTCTTTTACTTTTAGATATGTTTGTTTTGCTTCTACTACATGATATAAACGAATTTCTTCATACCATTCATGTAATAATTCCATCAATTGTTTATTACTTTTTTCTTGAACAGTCATAATATCCCCCATTTCTCTGTAAAGGCTTATTCTGATAATAACAGGAATTCGATAAATTAAATTTAATCACGATTTTTTTAATGAATATACAGAATATTCTGAATTTATAAGTTGTCCATACTTTTAAATTTGAAAAGTATAGGTAAGGTAGTACAAGTTTCGTTAATGTATTTTTTGATTTTTTTACAGTTTTCTATTAAATACTTCTTATGAGAGGGAGCGTAGGTTTTTGATAAGTATCATAGGAAGCGTAACTTTTCATAAAATGTAGGTTTATAATTCCGCTAAGTAATTATCATAATGAGAGTATACAGATGTATCAAACGAAACTTTTACTTAATCAAATATGATTTTATACTTTCTTAGTTTTGGTTAGGGAAATTTATATACTTTAAAGTAAAGAGCTTTATTTTATAAAGGGGGGAATTTTTGGGGTTATAACTCATGATCTTTTGATCTAAATTTATTTTAAGTGTTGAAAGGTTTGTAAAAAATACTTTACGAATTGTAAAAAATAAATTACAATTTTTCTGAGAGGTGTTCCTATTGTTACATAATAGAATTGTAGTTTGTCGAGCAGAAAAAGGTTGGACTCAAGAAGAATTGGCAAAAAGGGTTGGTGTTAGTCGACAAACTATCGCTACTCTTGAAAAGAATAAATATAATCCTTCTCTAATTCTTGCCTTTAAAATCGCAAATGTATTTGAAAAGCCGATAACTGACGTGTTTGATTATCAGGAGGAGTGAGTCATATGTTGTGGTTAAAAATTTTATTTTTAGTTGTAATATTCATTAGTCAGATGTACGTAATACAATTTCAGTCCAGTGATGAAGCAAAAGACGAAAGAGGGAGAGAAATTCAATATAAAACAAATAATGTGTTGTACAATATCTTATCTGTAGGTATCATTGCCATTTTTATTTTTCAATCAGTAGAAATAATTTCTTTAGAATTTCTACCTGATTTATTATTATATTTTGTGCTTTCATTAAGTGTACTTGGCAGTCTTATTATATTTATCAATAGACACAGCAAAAATTACTAATATAGTGTATTTGATTATGATGAAGGTAGAATGATAACGATGTACAAACTGTATTAGAATGGAGATTTATATGGCAGAGGTAGAATAAGGGGACTTTCAGAATTGAAAAGTATGAATGTTGTGTAAAAGGAATGTAAATTTTTAGGAATATAAAAAATGTATAGTAAATTGAGGGTGTATGCTAGATTATAATGAACAAGAAGTCGGGTGGTTCTGATTCTTGGTGATTGATAGGTCGTAAGGTCATAAAAAGTCTTGTTTTGGTCGCCAAGGCTTTTTTTATGCTGTATTCAGGCATAAAAACCTTGTATATCTCGAATAATTTGCCAAGCTGCAGTACGGGCTTTGTTTTTTCAATTGTAAAAAACATATTTGACTTACATGGCGCGAAGTATGGTGTAACTAATACCGAGAATGGGGTAGCGTTCTACTTTGCTTAGAGAAATGGGATATAGAGTAGTGAAGTGTGATAGAAGTGATAAAGATCTTACTGAAGTGTTAAAGGGGATTTACATTCATTTAGAGTATTTAAAAAAGGTGTAAAGTCAAATTCTATGGCTTCGCACCTTTTTATTTAACTTGGACTTTGTTTAAGCCCGTTAATATGTTCATTTTTAAGCGTTTATTGCATTTAAAATTGAAACTTTATTTGTTGTAAATAATACATAATTTTGTTTTACCGTTTTGATTACAATACGATCCGTTGTTCCATATGCAGTGCCAATACGGATTGCACTAGTATCTTCAATACCCGCATAGGTAGCATCTTCAGTAACCTCAATTACATCACGTAATGGAATCGTAATCTTCGCCAATTGCCATGAAATTATTAACTCTTCTTTTGTTTTTTTTACATCAATACCTAGCATTATACCAAGACCTTTCTATAATAGAATGCTACACTTCTAATCTTATTATACAAATTTTTAGATTAAATTTCCATATGTAGGAATAGAATTGGTTTCTACGTGTTAGTATCTTTAGTGTGTCAAACGAATAGGAGGATATACTGTCTTTCTGTTAAGAAATATGTTAAGAACAAAAGTTCACTTCAAATTAATATGAATTTGATATGGTTGTAGTATTATGAACGAGAAACATTAAGAGTGGCAGGAAGGAAATGAATAATGAGAATTAAATTAGTAGGGATTTTTACTTGTATGATTGTGATACTTGGTATCTTTATCGTTTATACCAATCAATCTATTGGTAAAGAACAAAAAACAACAAACTATGAAACCCATGAAAACTCCATAAATAAAGAGAAAAAAGGTACTTCAAATAACATAGCGAGTTCTTTTGCTAGTGTACAAGCTGTAGTTAATAAAGAATCTGGATTGCCTGAAGACTATAAACCGGAAGATTTAGTTGTACCAAATGTACCATTCTCATTCAGTGGAACGCTAGAAAAGAGTTACCTTCGTAAAGAGGCAGCAGAAGCACTAGAAAGGTTATTTGATTTAGCAAAGAAAGAAGGAATCCAGTTGAATGCTGTTTCAGGGTTTCGCTCCTATGATTATCAAAAAAAACTGTATGCAAAAAACGTGAAAAGAAAAGGACAAGAGCATACAGATCGCTTCTCGGCAAAGCCTGGACATAGTGAACATCAAACAGGATTAACGATGGATGTTTCTTCTAAAAGTGCAAATAATGAGCTAGAGCTAGTCTTTGCGAATACGAAAGAAGGAAAATGGCTGAAAGAAAATGCGCATCGTGCAGGATTTATCATTCGTTACCCAAAAGGTAAAGAGAGTATTACTGGATACGCTTATGAACCGTGGCATATTCGCTATGTAGGGGATATTGCTGAAAGTATATATAAGGAAAAATTGACTTTAGAAGAATATATGAATCTGTGAAAATAGAATTGAAGAATTAAATTGGTTTGCGATAGCAGTAAGGTTGTAAAAGATAGGGTTATGAAATAAGGTATTTCTTAATGCTCTTAAAGGGTATGTCATGGGATTGTAAACGATACTACTATTTTAGAGATGAAAGATGGCGAGTAATATCTTTACAGTAATGTGAGATGTAGGATCTTGCGTCAGGTGCAGAATGATAGGTATTAGGTTAATATATGATGGAATCAGAGAGCAACGTAACAGAATATAAATATTACGTATTAGGTTTTTTACTAAATAATAGGGCATCATTTTAATTAGAATGATGCCCTGTTATTTTTGCATAATCTATTGAATTACTTTTTCAATTTTAGGCATTACAGCAATTGGTGGTAAAGATTTGGTCCATGCAGCAGCATAAACATTTAACTGTTCACCTATAGTGTAATTTTCACCATCTGAAATAGGAACCCTTAAAATCTTATTTTGATTTACTAACTCCCACCAATCATTTTGGTAAGCGAGAGCTTCATCTTTTGTAGATGTTGAAGCAACCACTAAATAATTGTTTTCTACTGAAATGACATATCCAGTAAAAGGATCTTGTTCTTGTTTATGAATAGAATAAATAGGTGCAGTGCTTACAGACGCCTTATTAGAATCTGCAAATGCCGGTGTTAATCCGAAAGTAAATCCACATCCTAATGTTAAAGCTGTTACGGTTGTTACTAATTTTTGTTTTTTTGTAAACATAATACATATCCCCCTTATATTTTATCCCTACACTAGCAATTTTCTAGTTCTATCATATAAAACCTTTTAATATTAAGATGTTTAACAGTTCTGTCACATATAATCCATAAATGTTAAAATTATCTATTAATGGAAGTGGATTTGTGTTATAATTCACTAAGTGAAATATTATTATTACATTCATCCCCTGATGAATGTATACCCTTCCTTAATTGTAAATATGTTTGATTTTATTGGTGAAGAGGGAGGAAATCTCTCTTCTTTTTTTGTTCCTTCTAAAGTTCGAAGGTGCCTTGAGCAATAAAATTTGATTTTTTTAAAACAGTTGAATTACACACGTTCACTTTATTTAGAAGTGAGAGTGGGGGAGTTCAAAGAAAGATGGGGAAATAAAGCCCTGTCTCTTGATAAAAACTTATAGAAATAAAAATAAGATAGTTACTGTTGGACAGATAGTAAATCACGATTAATATACTAGGTATTACGAGTACGATAAAAAATATATAACTTCATAAAAAGAACTCCTATGTTACTTAGGAGTTCTTTTCGGATGAAGTCAACAAATTTATAGAATGTTGAATATTAGTTTGTTTTTTCAACAATAGGAGAAATAGCCTTCGCAGGAACACCAGCAAGTAAAATAGGGCTAAACTCAAAAGATGCAGCATAAACGTTCACCGTATCACCGATTATAATATCTTGTAATACTTCAGTTGAAGTTTCAACTTCATAAGTTATGTTGTTACTTGAAACTAAGATTGAATTATCAGATTTCCCTGTAACATTTCCTTTGATTTTTTTGTATTGATTCTCTAAAATATTTTGTTCATTTCCTTTTTGAATAATCGCGTTTCTTGCATCGAAAGGTAAGTCCATTAGAAGAATAGGGGCCATTTCAAATGCTTGAGCATAAACATTTACTGTATCGCCTATCTGAATGTTTGGTAATACTTTTGGATTAACATGGGCAAGAATGGCTTGATTTTCACTTGAAATTTCTAAGCTATCTTCGGATTTTTTTGTCACTGTACCAGAACGTTTTTTTAGTTGTGCTAAGAGTTTTTGTTCTTTATCTTTACTCATTACATGGTTTTCTTGTTGTTTGTTAGATTCTTCGTTTATTTTAGAAATAGAACTTACATCAGTGTAAAATACAGTTTGTCCATAGATTTTTTGATGTTTCCATTGATCTTTGTTAGCAACTTTAACTTTGTCTCCGTTTTTAAAATTAGAGTTACTACCATTCGGGAAGTCTATAGTAACTTCTTGATTATTTCCATTAGCATTTTTATATGCAACAGTCACATAATAAGAATCTGCATCATTTATTACACCAACTACAGCATTTTCTTCTTTCTTTGTTTGGTGGTCGATTTGATCAGACTTTGCAATAAATTGTGCAGCCTCTGCACGGGTAATTGGTCTATTAGGGGACCAGTTTTCTCCATCTTCAGTGCCCTTAGAAATTTCTGTTTGTATTAAAATATTGGCATATCTTTCTCCCCAATGCCCTTTTAAATCCTCAAATGTAGTTACGCTATTTTTAGTAACTTTATTTTCTAATTTATAAGCATTTGCCACCATTGAAGCCATGGATGCACGATTAATCAAACCTGTTGGAAGGAAGTTACCATTTCCATCTCCTTTAATAACACCTGCTTTTTCAACAGCTGCAATGTAAGGTGCTGCCCAGTGGTTTTGAGCATCTCGGAAAGATGGTTTAGCATTCTTATTAATTTCTAATCCAAGCATTATAGCCATTATTTTGGCAGCTGAACCGCGGTCAATTGTTTCAGCAGGAGCAAAAGTACCATCGGGTTTTCCATGTAATGCGCCTTTTTCAACTAGGTAATTTACAGAAGGGCTTGCCCAATTTGGGACATCTGGAAATTTATGAGTATTTGCAAATGCACTAGATGAGTAGGATAGTAGACTTCCAGCAAGAATTCCTGTAGCAATTAATTTGTATTTCAAAATGTAACACTCCTAAAAATTATTACAGCTTGGTAAATCTATCATTTATAGTTAAACTCATAAGTAATATGACCTAGTTTAATAGATTGGGTTGATATTTTCACTATATTACAGGTAAATAATATATGGTTGATTAAAACTATTATTTCGAAAAGAATTCACAGACATACACTTGTAGTAAGGGAATATTTAATATATTTACCAAGCTTGTGTAACCAGTGTAGTTACTTATATATATGAGTGTCAATTAAAAAAGAATTACATTTTTGTAAGATAACCATGTTAATAATATAGTAAGTAATTATTATATAAGGTGAATAATTACTCATTATAATAACTATAAGGATAGATTAAATAAAGAGGGATGTTTAGCGTTATTTACCAGTTATTTATTGTGGTTTTTATTTTCGTTGGACTTCTATTATTATTTGTATTATTTGGTCATCATACTGCGGGGTTTTTAAATTTAAACAGTCACGGTGGCCTCTTACCAAATGGTGCAACAGGTTTAATTATATGTATGTTGGTCGTTATCAATTAATTATTGAAGATAATAAACTTGTTTTTAATCCTATGTAATGAGAGGGCTCTCTAGATAAAAAAATTTACTTCGTGAAAAAGTTACTTGCTATATTATTAACCTTATTACCTTACAAAAGTGTAATGATCTTTTTGCTGACGTTCTTTAAAATCTGTAACTATAATGATTACAATCTAATTGATAATGAGAATCAGTTGGTGAATAGATGTGATTGGAGATGTTTTTAGTATATGAAAAAAGTCATTTTAGCTGGTGCATTAGGAATTGCAGCATTTACAGGAAGCAATATACCAGGATTAGATTCACTAACAGCAAGTGCAGCTGTACAAGAGTTCAACACTACAGTTGAGGGGAAAGTAATAGAAGTACAGTCAAATTATTTTATCATTGAAAGTAAAGAATTAAATGAAAGTGTAACTATTTATACTTATTTTCAAGCAAATGCAAAACCAGGTGAATATGTAAAAGTAAATAGTAATGGTCTATTACTTCAAAACGCATTTACTACAAGCTTAACGGCTAATTCTGTTGAGCATTTTGAATTAGCTCCTGGAAACTATGAGAAATATACAGTAGGGCATGTAAGTGAAGTTTCTTCTAATGAGTTATTAGTTACATATATAGATAATAACGGAAATTCAGAGGATCTTTGTGTACCTCTAAAAAAAACTCATAACTTTAAAGTTAATAACTTAGTGAAAGTAGAAAGTGATTTTTGGGCGAGATCCATACCACCTATAGCTGTAAATGCAAAAGTAGAAAAAGTTAAAACGCAAATTAATGATTATAGTACTAGTACTAAGTCTTTAGAAAAAGAAGGTACAACATTGAAACCAGGAATGTATGAAAAAGAAGATGGTCAACCTAATTTTGTAATCGGAGAAATTACAAAATTAGACAAAGATTATACTGATTATGTAGCTGTCAAGTACCCTTCTAAAAATGGGAAAAATGATGTTGTTTATGTGGATTTAACACAAGGTCAACATTTTAATATAGGTGATATGGTTCGAGTAGATTTTCATGATGGATCTAATTTCCATGGAATCGATAAAACAACGTATGACCATATCCAGAAAATTAACGATAAAATTAAACAGAATACAAATGAAGAGCAATGGGTTTGGTCTTGATTTTAATAAAATAAAATTATCCATCTATAATGTATATACCAATTCAAAAAGTCTTGTAATATGTTACAAGGCTTTTTTGAATTAGTTACTTTAAAACATTATCTTCTGGTTCATTTTTATTAGCTGCTTGCAAAAATGTTATATTT
>NZ_JAKUFR010000008.1:0-100697 GCF_022663555.1 Bacillus cereus group sp. BfR-BA-01381 | reverse complement strand
GAAGAAGAAAAGAAACAAAATGAACAAAATAATGGTAATGGTCAAGGAACGACCCCTCCAGCAAATAACGGAGGAGGCCAAGGAAATACAACCCCTCCAGCGAATAACGGAGGAGGTCAAGGAAATACGACCCCTCCAGCAAATAACGGAGGAGGCCAAGGAAATACGACCCCTCCAGCAAATAACGGGGGAGGTCAAGGAAATACGACCCCTCCAGCGAATAACGGAGGAGGTCAAGGAAATACGACTCCACCAGCGACCACAGAACCCAATACTGGCGGTAATGCAGGAGAGGCCCCTGCTAATAATGGGCAGTAAGAAAAAATTATTAAAAAGCACTTAAGATTTGTAAAAATTACAATCTTAAGTGCTTTTTTCTTTTAAATGCATTAGCAGTGAGACAATGTATTTTAAATATTAAAAGTACCATAGAAGTTTTGAAAATAAATTGAAGGAAAATGATAAAAAATTTGAGACTGTGGTAACGGAGGATAAGCGTGGCTTTGAAAGGTGGTACTACTTGGATGTGCGCCATGATGCCAAAATGAGGGAGTAATTTGACCTGGAATTTGATATTGTTGCCAAGTTGCAGGAAGTTCAATTCCAACATCGGAACTAGCCGTATGAACGGCTGGAACGTGTATTTCCGGGGTCGAAGGAACTACGGCAGTTACTCTTGATGATACCCACATAAAAATATTCACTCCTAAGTTGCGATAATAAAGTAGTATATTCTTTTCACACATATAAAGGTACAAATAAATGGGACTTTAGGCTAAAACATACGTATAAAGTTGTAAGACCAATTTAAATTGATTTTGGACCATTTATTATAAAAAGATACGTCTATTTACGGAAGGCAAAGGAACGAAGAAAATGTAAAATGGAGGTGTTAATTGCAATAACTTATGTGTTTATGGAGGAATATGAATGGAACGATTATGGACGAAATCATTTATTCAAATGACTTTCGCAATGTTATTTTTATTTACAGGATTTTATTTACTTGTTCCAACGCTTCCGATTTTTATTAAAGAGATAGGTGGCAATGAATCTCAAGTCGGACTCATGATGGGAATGTTTACAATAGCTGCAGTTGTAGTACGACCGATTATTGGAGGGATATTGGATCAATATGGTAGAAGATCCTTTATTATTTTCGGACTCATCTTTTTTGGGTTAACGATGTACTCTTATAATTTAGCAACGACTATTGTCTTTTTGGCTGTTTTACGTATTATTCATGGAGTAACATGGGCTGTTTCTACAACAGCTGTTGGAACAGCGATAACGGATATTATTCCAGATTCACGCCGTGGTGAAGGTATGGGGTGGTATGGGATGGCTATGACGATTGCAATGGCAATCGGTCCAATGATTGGATTATCGGTTGTACAAAATTATTCATTTCATGGCCTTTTCTTATTAGCCACTCTTTTATCCTTTATGGCAGTCTTATTATCGTTAATGACGAAAATGCCATTCACACCACAAAAAGAAAAAGGGAAAATGCAACTGTTTGAGAAATCCGTTCTATCCATTACGGTAGTTGTATTCTTTTTATCATTTGCATATGGAGGGATTACGACGTTTTTACCGCTATTTGCATCGTCAATTGATGTGAATCCTGGGACATTCTTTCTTGTATATGCAATTGCATTAACAATTATAAGGCCAATTTCAGGAAAACTATTAGATAAGTATGGAGAAGTATTTATCATACTTCCGGCACTATGCATTACTATTGTTGCAATAGTTGTATTAACGATTTCAAATAATTTAATAGGTATAGTTATAGCAGCTACATTATATGGTGTTGGATTCGGTTCCGCACAGCCAGCATTGCAAGCCTCGATGCTCTCAATTGTTGACCCGAGTAAAAGAGGAGTTGCTAACGCATCGTTCTTTACCGCATTTGATTTAGGGATTGGACTTGGGGCGATTTTACTTGGAGTTGTTTCACAAATGTTTGGTTACCGTATTTTATTTGCTAGTAGTGCAATTTCAGGATTAATTGCTTTCATTATTTTTATCTTTTTTGTAAAACAGCAATTAAGTAAAAAAGAATTTGCGTAAACTGGAGGAAACAAAGATGGAAATTTCAATTGATTATAAGGCTCTACAATGGTTTAAAGATGAATTACGTATAAAAACGTGGAGAGTCTATACGGTTTAATGTAAGATACGGAGGAGATAGCTCCATTCAGCCTGGATATTCTTTAGAGATTGTTGCAGAGAAACCAGATGGGGAAATCGTGTCATTTGAGAAAGAAGGCATTCTATTTTTTGTAGATGTTGATGACCTTTGGTATTTTCAAAACGATGATTTAGTTGTAGGTTATCATGAGGAAATAGAAGAAATTTAATTTAATTACGTAAAATAATAACTTTATTAAAAATAAATAAATTTTATATGGAAATTATATTTAGAGAATAGTGAAATAAATATAATGCGAAAAACGAGCTGTATATGAATACAGCTCGTTTTTTTATTTAGTAAAAGAAATTGTAAAGTAGGTATATATTTAACGGGATTATATGAATCAACTTTATATTTTGTTTTAAAGATAAATAAAGAGAAGTCTGTCCTTTCTTTATAAAATATGAAAATTATTGTTGAAAAACTGTATTGTTACATCGGTAAAAGTATAGGAAACTTATCATTATAAAATAAATTGAAATCTTCTAAAAACTCTGATACATTGAAATAGAAATGTAGTTTCACAATATTGTAAAGGCTTACAGTTATGTGCACGAAGATCTATTAGGATTGGAGGAAATAATGATGAAAGCTGAAGAAAAATTTTCCCCGGGATTAGATGGTATAGTGGCAGCGGAGACGAAGATCTCGTTTCTTGACACAGTGAAAGGTGAAATTGTAATTCAAGGGTATGATTTAATCGAACTCTCAAAAACAAAAGAGTATCTAGACATTGTGCACCTTTTATTGGAAGAACATCTACCGAATGAAGATGAAAAAGCAACACTTGAAAAGAAATTAAAAGAAGAATACGCAGTACCAGAAGGTGTATTCAACGTACTGAAGGCATTACCGAAAGAAACGCACCCTATGGATGGATTGCGTACAGGTGTGTCCGCATTAGCTGGTTACGATAATGATATTGAAAACCGCTCGTTAGAAGTAAACAAAAGCCGCGGATACAAATTATTGAGTAAAGTACCAAACATTGTAGCGAATAGCTATCATATTTTAAATAATGAAGAGCCAATCGAACCACTTAAAGAATTATCATATAGCGCGAATTTCTTCTATATGTTAACAGGTAAAAAACCAACTGAACTTGAGGAGAAGATCTTTGATCGTTCCCTTGTTTTATATAGTGAACATGAAATGCCAAACTCTACATTTACAGCGCGCGTTATTGCATCTACACAATCCGACTTATATGGTGCTTTAACAGGTGCGGTTGCATCTTTAAAAGGTAGCTTACATGGCGGTGCGAACGAAGCGGTTATGTACATGCTTTTAGAAGCTGGTAATGTTGAAAAGTTTGAAGAGTTATTACAGAAGAAACTATATAACAAAGAAAAAATTATGGGATTTGGACACCGTGTATATATGAAGAAGATGGATCCAAGAGCTTTAATGATGAAGGAAGCTTTAAAGCAGTTATGTGATGTAAAAGGTGATTATACACTATATGAAATGTGTGAAGCTGGAGAAAAGATTATGGAGAAGGAAAAAGGAATTTATCCAAACCTTGATTATTACGCAGCTCCAGTATATTGGATGCTTGGTATTCCAATTCAACTGTACACACCAATCTTCTTTAGCTCTAGAACAGTAGGACTTTGTGCGCACGTTATTGAGCAACACGCGAACAATCGTTTATTCCGTCCACGTGTAAATTATATTGGCGAGCGACATGTGCTTAGTAAATAAGAACAACTGGGGAGTTGTTAGCGCCGCCCGCCAGATGGGTGTTTGACCGACACCCATCATTAATAATAACGAATTTTCGACAGAAAGGGAAGAATAGCATGATTAAAACAAATGAAATTAAACAAAAAGATGCATTATTAGAAGAGATTACGGATTATGTATTAAATAAAGAGGTAACAAGTGCAGAAGCATTCAGTACTGCTCGTTATGTATTACTTGATACACTTGGATGCGGAATTTTAGCATTACAATATCCAGAATGTACGAAATTATTAGGACCAGTTGTACCAGGAACAATCGTGCCAAACGGTACACGTGTACCAGGTACGTCTTATGTGCTAGATCCAGTGAAAGGTGCATTTAATATCGGATGTATGATCCGTTGGTTAGACTATAACGATACTTGGCTTGCAGCAGAATGGGGACATCCATCTGATAACTTAGGCGGAATTTTAGCAGTTGCAGATTATATTAGCCGAGTTCGTATTTCGGAAGGAAAAGAACCGTTAAAAGTACGTGAAGTATTAGAAATGATGATTAAAGCACATGAAATTCAAGGTGTACTTGCTTTAGAAAACAGCTTAAACCGCGTTGGCCTTGACCACGTGTTATATGTAAAAGTAGCAACAACTGCTGTAGTTGCAAAAATGCTTGGCGGAACACGTGAAGAAATCTTTAATGCATTATCACATGCGTGGATTGATAATTCTAGTCTTCGTACATATCGTCATGCTCCAAATACAGGCTCACGTAAATCATGGGCAGCAGGTGATGCAACGAGCCGCGGTGTTCATCTTGCAATGACTGCCTTAAAAGGTGAAATGGGTTATCCGACAGCATTATCTGCACCGGGCTGGGGATTCCAAGATGTATTATTTAATAAACAAGAATTAAAATTAGCAAGACCACTAGAGTCATATGTAATGGAAAATGTATTATTTAAAGTTTCATATCCTGCAGAATTCCATGCACAAACAGCTGCAGAATGTGCTGTGAAATTACATCCAGAAATTAAAGAAAGATTAGATGAAATTGACCGTATTACAATTACAACTCATGAATCAGCAATTCGTATTATTGATAAAGAAGGTCCATTAAATAACCCGGCTGATCGTGATCACTGCTTACAATACATTACGGCAATTGGTTTATTAAAAGGAGATATCGTTGCGGATGATTATGAGGATGCAGTAGCAAATGATCCACGTGTAGATGAATTACGTAATAAGATGGTTGTTGTTGAAAACAAACAGTACAGTTTAGATTACCTTGACCCGAACAAGCGCTCAATCGCCAACGCTGTTCAAGTTCATTTCAAAGATGGAACTGTAACAGAAAACGTGGAATGTGAATATCCACTTGGTCACCGTTTCCGTAGAGACGAAGCAATTCCAAAAGTTGTTCAAAAATTCACTGCAAATATGGCAGGTCATTATTCTAGTAAGCAACAAGAACAAATTCATGAAGCTTGTTTAAATGAAGAGAAACTAGAAAATATGAATGTAAATGAATTTGTAGATCTATTCTTAATTTAATAATAGGGGGAATTTAGAATGGCTTGGGTTGTGAATAAACAGTCAACACAAGAGGAGCTTGCGAATCGCTTCCGAGCTTTAGTAGAAGCAAATGAAATTTTGCAAATTCCAGGTGCTCATGACGCAATGGCAGCTTTAGTTGCGAGAAATACAGGTTTTTCAGCTCTTTATTTATCAGGAGCTGCTTATACTGCAAGTAAAGGGCTACCGGATTTAGGAATCGTGACTTCTACTGAAGTAGCAGAGCGAGCGAGGGATCTAGTAAGAGCTACAGACTTACCAGTTCTTGTTGATATTGATACTGGATTCGGTGGTGTCCTAAATGTAGCGAGAACAGCAGTAGAAATGGTGGAAGCAAAAGTAGCAGCTGTTCAAATTGAAGATCAACAATTACCAAAGAAATGTGGACATTTAAATGGTAAAAAACTCGTTACGACAGAAGAATTAGTTCAAAAGATTAAAGCGATTAAAGAAGTTGCACCGAGCTTATATATTGTAGCGCGCACAGATGCTCGCGGTGTAGAGGGCTTGGATGAAGCAATTGAAAGAGCAAATGCCTATGTAAAAGCAGGTGCAGATGCGATATTCCCTGAAGCGCTTCAATCAGAAGAGGAGTTCCGTCTATTTAATAGTAAAGTAAATGCACCTTTACTTGCCAATATGACTGAGTTTGGGAAAACGCCATATTATAGTGCAGAGGAATTTGCGAATATGGGCTTCCAAATGGTTATTTATCCTGTAACTTCACTTCGTGTTGCAGCGAAAGCGTATGAGAATGTGTTTACTTTAATTAAGGAAACTGGTTCTCAAAAAGATGCACTTTCAAATATGCAAACGAGAAGTGAGTTATATGAAACAATTTCATATCATGACTTTGAAGAATTAGATACTGGAATTGCAAAAACAGTATTATCAGAAGATCAATAGATAAAACAACTAAGGCGATGAGAGTACATCTTTGGCAAAATAAACTGCTTGATGTGAAAATTCATCGCCTTCTGTTTTCAAAAATAAGATATTCCACTCATCGTAGACGAGTATATGTAGTAGCAAGTAAGGCCGAAATGATAGGGGGATTCAGATGGAGAAAACGAAGTTACCGTGGGATGAATTTTTTTCACTTAATAAAGATGTGAATCATGCTTTCTTTACGCCAGAAGATTTTTCAGGAGATGAAGATTTAATCGCAAAAACGACAGAACAATTCGTTAAACAAGAAATTGTTTCACAAATGGAGAATATTGAACAACATAACTATAAAGTTTCTCGTCAATTGTTTGAGAAAGCTGGAGAACTTGGATTATTAAGTATCGAAGTCCCAGAAGAATATGGCGGATTCGAATTAGGAAAGGCAGTTTCAGGGCTTGTAGCAGAAAAAATGGGATACGCTGGTGCATTTAGCGTTTCATTTAATATACACGCTGGTGTAGGTACATTGCCTTACATATATTACGGAACGAAAGAACAAAAAGAAAAATATTTGCCGAAAATTGCATCAGGAGAATGGGTTGGGGCTTATGCTTTAACTGAGCCAAATGCCGGTTCTGATGCATTAAGCGCAAAAACGAGCGCAGTATTAAATGAAGATGGAACTGCTTGGAAGTTAAATGGTGAGAAGCAGTGGATTACAAATGCTCATATGGCAGATGTATACGTTGTTTTTGCGAAGACAAATAAAGGAATGACAGCGTTTATTATCGAAAGAACATGTGAAGGCGTATCCATTGGACTAGAAGAAAAGAAAATGGGGATCAAAGGTTCTTCAACGGCTACCCTTATTTTAGAAGATGTAGTTATACCAGCTGAAAATGTTTTAGGGGAAGTTGGAAAAGGGCATCACGTAGCTCTTAATATTCTAAACTTCGCTAGACTAAAGCTCGCTTTTGGAAATATTGGAACAGCAAAACAAGCAATTGGCTTGTCAGTTCAATATGGAAAAGAACGAAAACAGTTCCAAACAGAATTAGTAGACTTTACGATGATTCAAGAGAAAATTGCAAATATGATCATTGCTACATATGGAGCAGAAAGTGCAGCTTATCGTACAGCAGGTGTAATTGATGAAGCGATTCATGAGAGTGATGAAGATCTTATGAAAAAAATGTCTCAATTTGCTATTGAATGTGCACTGAATAAAGTAAATGCTTCTGAAACACTTGGTCATATCGTAGATGAAGCTGTACAAATTCATGGTGGTTACGGTTATATGCAAGAGTATGAAGTAGAACGATTATACCGTGATGCTAGAATTAGTCGTATTTTTGAAGGGACGAACGAAATTAATAGATTAACAGTTGCCAAAATGTTAATGAAACAAATGGAACAAATTGAAGATACTGAAATACAGATTGATGTAGAAAATGTCGAAAGAAACCATCGTTACATTTTATTAGCGAAAAAATTGTTGAAACAATCTTTGAAAACGCTCTCTAAAACTCCAGGTTTAAAAATTGATCAAGAGCAAGAATATTCACGTGTATTATCAAATATGTTAACGGACGTGTACGTCATGGAATCAGCATTTTTACGTACGAGTAAAGCAATTAGTAAAAATGGTGCAGAAAAAGAGCGTACGAAACAAATGATAACTGACGTTATTTGTGAAGAAGGCTATCGCAAAGTAGAAGAAGCAGCGATTTCTATACTTTCCGCGGCTATTACAGAAGAACAAGATAGACACGTGATTTTAACTGAAATTCGTCAATTACTAGTGCCTTTATACACGAACGTATTTACAAAAAAGAGAGAAATTGCGAAAGCTATTATAAATCGCGGAAAGTATATTGTGTAAATAGGAGGAAAGCGATATGAAAAAGATTGGTTTTATCGGTTTAGGTAACATGGGTCTTCCGATGTCTAAAAATTTAGTTAAATCAAGTTACACAGTATATGGTGTGGATTTAAATAAAAATGCTGAAGCTTCTTTTGAAAAAGAAGGCGGAATTATCGGCTTATCAATTTCAAAACTAGCAGAAACATGCGATGTAATTTTTACAAGTTTACCTTCACCTCGCGCTGTTGAAGCGGTATATTTTGGCGAAGAAGGATTATTTGAAAATAGTCACTCGAATGTAGTTTTAATTGATACAAGTACTGTATCTCCACAGTTAAACAAACAGTTAGAGGAAGCTGCAAAGGAAAAGAAAGTAGACTTTTTAGCAGCACCTGTTAGTGGTGGGGTAATTGGAGCTGAAAACCGTACATTAACATTTATGGTTGGTGGATCAAAAGAGGTATATGAGAAAACGGAATCTATCATGGCTGTACTAGGTGCGAACATTTTCCATGTTAGTGAGCAAATTGATAGTGGTACAACAGTTAAATTAATTAATAACCTATTAATTGGTTTTTATACAGCTGGTGTGAGTGAAGCTTTAACATTAGCGAAAAAGAACAATATGGATTTAGATAAAATGTTTGATATTTTAAATGTAAGCTATGGTCAAAGTAGAATTTATGAACGTAATTATAAAAGTTTTATAGCACCCGAAAACTACGAGCCAGGATTTACTGTGAATTTATTAAAGAAAGATTTAGGCTTTGCAGTTGACTTAGCTAAGGAAAGCGAACTCCATTTACCAGTAAGCGAAATGTTATTAAACGTATATGACGAAGCGAGTCAAGCTGGATATGGAGAAAACGATATGGCTGCATTATATAAGAAAGTTAGCGAGCAATTAATTTCTAATCAAAAATAAATTATACAAAGGAGAGAATACAATGATTACAACTGAAATTAAACGAGTAAAAAATCATATTAATGGTGAGTGGGTAGAATCTACTGGTACAGAAGTAGAAGCAGTTCCAAATCCGGCGACTGGAAAAATTATCGCTTACGTGCCGCTATCTCCGAAAGAAGATGTTGAAAAGGCTGTTGAAGCAGCAAAAGCAGCATACGAAACATGGTCTAAAGTACCAGTTCCGAATCGTTCAAGACAATTGTATAAATATTTACAGCTTTTACAAGAAAACAAAGAAGAACTTGCAAAAATCATTACGCTTGAAAATGGTAAAACATTAACGGATGCAACTGGTGAAGTACAACGTGGTATTGAAGCAGTAGAACTTGCAACATCTACGCCCAATTTAATGATGGGACAAGCACTTCCGAATATTGCTAGCGGCATTGATGGATCAATTTGGCGCTACCCAATTGGAGTTGTTGCTGGAATTACGCCGTTTAACTTCCCGATGATGATTCCATTATGGATGTTCCCGCTTGCAATTGCTTGTGGTAATACATTCGTATTAAAAACATCTGAAAGAACACCACTTTTAGCAGAGCGACTTGTAGAGTTATTCTATGAAGCTGGTTTTCCAAAAGGGGTATTAAATTTAGTACAAGGCGGAAAAGATGTTGTAAATAGCATTTTAGAAAATAAAGATATTCAAGCTGTTTCGTTCGTTGGATCTGAGCCGGTAGCTCGTTACGTTTATGAAACAGGTACGAAACACGGGAAACGTGTACAAGCGTTAGCTGGTGCGAAAAACCATGCGATTGTAATGCCAGATTGCAATCTTGAGAAAACAGTACAAGGTGTAATCGGATCTGCATTTGCAAGTAGTGGAGAGCGCTGCATGGCTTGTTCAGTAGTAGCAGTAGTTGATGAAATTGCAGATGAATTCATCGATGTATTAGTGGCAGAGACGAAGAAGTTAAAAGTAGGAGACGGTTTCCACGAAGATAATTATGTTGGACCATTAATTCGTGAATCTCATAAAGAACGCGTATTAGGCTATATTAATAGCGGTGTAGCAGATGGAGCTACTTTATTAGTAGATGGCCGTAAAATTAAGGAAGAAGTTGGAGAAGGTTACTTTGTAGGTGCGACAATCTTTGATGGTGTAAATCAAGAAATGAAAATTTGGCAAGATGAGATTTTTGCTCCAGTATTAAGCATTGTACGTGTTAAAGATTTAGAAGAAGGTATTAAACTAACAAACCAATCTAAATTTGCAAATGGAGCGGTTATTTATACATCAAGCGGTAAACATGCACAAACGTTCCGTGATAACATCGATGCGGGCATGATCGGTGTAAACGTAAACGTTCCAGCACCAATGGCATTCTTCGCATTCGCAGGAAATAAAGCTTCATTCTTTGGGGATTTAGGTACAAATGGTACAGATGGCGTTCAATTCTATACACGTAAAAAAGTTGTAACTGAGCGCTGGTTTTAATATAAAGTAGACAGCCAAATCAGTTGTTAAGAAGAAAACCACCACTATGAATAGTGGTGGTTTTCTTCTTGTTAATTGCTTTTTTCAAAAGCTAGTTTAATACCAAAACCAATTAAGACAATTCCCGTTAACCCTTGAATATAACGTTGTGTCTTCGGTTTTTTCATAAAAGCACTAATTTTATCAATTAAAAATATATAAAAAGCGAACCAAATAACTGTTAAAACTAGGTAAGTAAGGCCCATTATAAGAAGTTGGATAAACGTATTATGATTTGGATTTAAAAATTGCGGTAAAAATGTTAAAAAGAAGACTGCGATTTTAGGGTTTAATAAATTTGTAAGAAACCCTTGGCGAAAGCAAGAAGTATGCTCGTTTGCGTTATTCAAAGATATATCGTTCGTATTGACGCCTTCTTTATTTCTTACTGCTAAAAGGGCTTTAATACCAATATAAATTAAATATAGAGCTCCAACGTACTTGAAAATAGAAAATAAAAGAGCTGACTTTACAATAAGTGCGGAAAGTCCGATTACTGCTGCTAAAGTATGAATCAATAGTGCAACACATGTACCGAACACTGTTTTCACCCCGCCTACCTTACCAGCAACTAATGTGTTTTTCGTAGCCATTGCAGTATCAGGACCAGGTAAAATAATAAGACAAATAGACATAATGATGAAAAGAAAATAATTTTCAATCATAGTCGCTCCTCCTTCTTTTATTTTTAGAATATTTAATTAAAAATAGTGTAGCACATAATTTGATTTAATAAAATTAAATTTTATTAAAATTTATTAAATAGGAAAAAGGCTATATAGGCGTGTAATTATACGACCCTATAGCCTCAATTTTATCCCGTATGAAAGGGCGATTGCTTCTACTAATAATAAGAGGGAGATCAACCCTACTTATTAAATTTTCACTTTACGCATTAAGTAAGTTAAAGAACCGGTTTACATCTTCTTCTGAAACATCACTTAACAGCTTATATTTATAATTTGGATTTTGGTCTTTATCAACGACAACAGATCGTACTCCTTCAAAGAAATCTTCATGTCTCATGAAGTTTTTAGCAAGTACAAGGTCAGTAGCGAAACATTCTTCAACGGACTTATCTTGTCCATCAATAAACTGTTTTAATGTTACTTTTAGTGAAATAGGAGATTTTGATAATAACGTTTCTTTCGTTTGTAAAGCAAAGGAACTTTGATCTTTTTCTAATGAATGAATAATTTCTTCAATTGTATCGAATGCAAAATGTGAATTAATTTCTTCTAATGAAGGGGAAAGCTCGCTTTCTAATGTTGGAGCAGTTGCAAATGTACGAATGACTTCTTTTAAATGAGTATGTACATCATCTTCTTTATGCCAATGTACACTTTCCAGTTCAGTAAGGAAATTTGGTAATGAATCAGATGCCATAAAATAATCAGCAGCGTTTATAAATAATACGTCAGAAGCTTTTAAAATAGATGCTGTTAAAGCGACATAGCGGCCAGCATACCCTGGAGCTTTATTTAAGAAATAAGCAGCACCGACGTCTGGGAAGAAGCCAATATTCATCTCTGGCATTGCCCATTTCGTACGCTCAGTTACAATTCGATATTTCGCACCATTTGTAAGACCGACACCACCACCCATTACAATTCCATCTAAACAAGCGATAATCGGTTTTTTATATTGATAAATATATGTATCAATTTCATACTCTTCTTCAAAAAAACGTTCCGCATGCTGCAATGCAGCTTCATTTGAACGTGCTTCATAAAGAGTTTTAATGTCGCCACCTGCACAAAAACCTTTTGTGCCAGCTCCTTTTAATACGATAAGCGCAATTCGCTCATCATGTTCCCACTCTTTCAGCTTTTGCCCAATTGGTTGCAACATGTCATAAGATAAAGAATTAAGTGCTTTTGGGCGGTTTAAAGTAATTGATGCAACGCCGTTTTCGCTAACAGAAAATAAAACGTGTTCAGTCATAATTCATCCTCCCTTACATATCTTCTTATTCTTAATTCTTTATACGTACTGAAATGTCCTTTATAAATTTTGTCTAAAGTTAGCGGTATATGTTAATTTGTCCACTGCATATTTTGACGAGTTATATTTGCAGGATTTTGGAGGTTGAAAATGAATATTACAACATTACTGTAATTGTAATTATTTGAAGTTACCATGATAAACAAGCTATTATATATGTGTAAATTGTACATAATCACTTCGAAAAGAGTATTTGAAGTGATTATAATGAAAGAAAAATTGCTTTTCATTAGAAATAGAGAAAGGAGAAATCGGAATGCCAGTACCTTTACTATTGTCGGTGATTATTTTGTCTTCTTTAATGATAGGGATAACGCAGTATTTTCATCATACAGATACGACAGAGGAAGTGAAGGATAAAGTACGACTTGTATTTCCGATTTTTATCATATCTATTTCTTTTTGCATTTTATTAAATAAAGATGGGTACATTGTTGCAGTATTTTCATTTTTTGTAGCGATTGTTTTCATTACAGTTTTATATTATGTAATGAAAGACTTTATCCAAAAATAAAGATGTCATATGAGACATCTTTATTTTTGGAAAGAATAAAATTTCACATACCGTACTATATGTAAAAATAAAAAAACATATCGCAATAGAAAAGTATGTACTTTACCGTGTATTTACTTGTCAATCTTGCATAGCCAATATACTATTAATAGTGTAGAGATTAGAAAAAGGGGTTGTATCTATCATGAAATTTGAGATGCACACAAAAATTATTTCAAATGAAAAAGAAGTAAGATTACATATAGAAGAAAACATATTTCAATTAAAATTGGATGGTTATCACTTATTTACAGTTCAAGAAATATTACCTTTATATAAATCAAATGAAGAAAGAATCGGTAGTGCAATGATACAAAAGTTAGAATGGGAGAACGGAAAAACTACAATAAACTATCAACTTGTATCACTAAATTCAGTAAATTAAAAGGAGCAGGAAACCATGAAGTTATTTCATACAGCCGATTGGCATTTAGGAAAGCTTGTTCATGGCGTGTATATGACTGAAGATCAAAAGATTGTACTAGATCAGTTTGTACAAGCTGTTGAAGAAGAAAAACCAGATGCCGTAATTATTGCAGGGGATTTATATGACCGAGCAATTCCACCTACAGAAGCAGTAGACTTATTAAATGATGTGCTGCAAAAAATAGTGATTGATTTACAAACACCAGTTATTGCAGTTGCTGGGAACCATGATAGTCCAGATCGTATTCATTTTGGAAGTAGTTTAATGAAAAAACAAGGCTTATTTATTGTAGGGCAATTTCAATTTCCCTATGAACCAATTATTTTAAATGATGAATATGGCGAGGTTCACTTCCATCTCATTCCATACGCGGATCCAAGTATAGTTAGACATGTATTGAAAAATGAAGACGTACGTTCTCATGATGATGCGATGCGTATTTTTATGAATGAGCTATCTGAAGCGATGGATAAAGAAGCTAGACATGTATTTGTTGGTCATGCATTTGTAACTTCTGCTGGAGAAGCGGAAGAGAATACAAGTGATGCTGAACGACCACTTTCAATTGGTGGTGCTGAATACGTAAATAGTCATTATTTTGATAAATTTCATTACACAGCGCTTGGACATTTACATCAAGCGCATTTCGTACGTAATGAGACAATTCGATATTCCGGTTCGCCACTTGCCTATTCTATTTCTGAAGAAAAGCATAAAAAAGGATATTATATTGTGGAACTGAACGAGCAAGGTGAAGCAACAATTGAAAAAAGGTTACTTACTCCACGCCGTAAAATGCGAACAGTAGAAGCGAAAATAGATGAATTGTTACAACATCCAGTAAGTGAAGATTACGTGTTTGTAAAATTATTAGATGAAAATCCTGTCTTGCAGCCAATGGAAAAAATACGCTCTGTTTATCCAAATGCAATGCATGTTGAAAGAGCCATTCAAAGACGAGAGTTCACTGAGTCAAATGAAGTAACTGTTTCAAGACATAAAATGGATGATTTATCATTATTAAAGGCTTTTTATAAAGAAATGAAAGGCTTAGATTTATCAGAAGAGAAAGAACGTCTATTTGTAGAAGTATTACAAACAGTGCAAGAACGGGAAGGTGAACGAGGATGAGACCGATTCAGCTTATTATGACGGCATTTGGCCCATATAAACAGAAAGAAGTAATTGATTTTGACGATTTGGGAGAGCATCGTATTTTCGCCATTTCTGGGAACACGGGCGCTGGAAAGACAACGATTTTTGATGCGATTTGTTATGTTTTATATGGTGAGGCAAGCGGAGAAGAACGAAGTGATACGAGCATGCTCCGCAGTCAATTTGCTGATGATAATGTGTATACAAGCGTAGAATTAACCTTTCAGTTAAAAGGGAAACGTTATGAAATAAAACGACAACTGGGACATAAAAAACAAGGGAACAAGACGATTACGGGACATGCAGTAGAATTATATGAAGTAATTGATGAAGAGAAGATTCCGGCTGTTGATCGTTTCCATGTAACGGATGTAAATAAAAAAGTAGAAGATTTAATTGGTTTAAGTAAACATCAATTCAGCCAAATTGTTATGTTACCGCAAGGGGAATTCCGAAAACTATTAACATCTGAGACAGAAAACAAAGAAGAAATTTTGCGTCGTATTTTTAAAACAGATCGTTATAAGTTAATGCGTGAGTTACTTGATCAAAAACGAAAACAATGGAAAGACGTCTTACAAGAAAAACAGAAAGAGCGAGAGCTATATTTCCGTAATGTTTTTAAATTACCAATTCGAGATGGAGCATTATTAGAGACTTTAGTGGAACAAGAGCATGTAAATACACATCAAGTAGTAGAAGCATTAGAACAAGAAACAGCTGTGTATAAGGCAGAGGTTGAGCAATTACAAGTAGAACAAGATGTTCAAACGAAGCAATTAAAGGATGCTGAAACACGTTTTCATGCAGCGAAGTCTGTAAATGAGAAATTTATAGATTTACAACAAAAGAATGAGAAATATAATAATTTACAAGAAAACCGTTCAGTAATTGAAATGAAAGAAATATCTTTTAAGCGTGCGGAACAAGCGAAGCGCTTATTACCATTTGAACAATGGCACGAAGAAGCGATGGAAAATGAGCAGAAAGCTGAAAGTTTGTTAAAACAAATTATCGCTAAAAAAGAAAATATAATGAATAATTTTGAACTTGCTCAGGAGAAATATGAAGCAATAAAGAATAAAGAACCTGAGAGAGAAAATGCAAAAAAACTTGTTCAAAGATTAGAAGAGTTACAACCGATTATTGCATCATTAGCTGAGAAACAATTGAATTTACAAAATGCAGAAATTCAACTAGGAAAATTAAAAGAAAGTATGAAAAACTTAGATCGACAATTAGAAGAGCATACAAATCAAAAACAGCTAATGTCTGGTGAATTACAGCAATTGGAGCGAGCGCTTGAACGATATGTAGATAAAGTAGAAGAACTAACGAATATGCGAGAAGATGCAAAAGTTTTAAAGCAAGCATATGATGTATGGCAAGAAAAACAAAAATTCGAGCAAGAAAAAGAAACTGCATTTACTAAGATGCAAGAGACAGTTCGTGCATATGAGAATATGGAGCGTCGCTGGTTAAGTGAACAAGCTGGTATATTGGCTCTTCATCTACATGATGGTGAATCTTGTCCAGTATGTGGCAGCACGAACCATCCGAAAAAAGCTTCAGAGCAAAGTGATGCCATCAATGAAAAAGAGTTAAATGATTTAAGAGACAAGAAGAATATTGCCGAAAAATTACATGTGCAAGTAGAGGAGAAATGGAATTTCTATCATCTTCAATATGAGCAAGTAATAGAAGAGGTTAAGAAGCGAGGCTACCAATCGGAAGAATTAGCTGAAACATATAGTGCGCTTGTTCAAAAAGGAAAACAATTAGCAACTGAAGTGAATACGTTAAAAGCAAGTGAAGAAACGCGTAAGCAAACAGCTGTGAAAATAAAAAGCATAGAAGAAAAAGTAGATGCACTTCAGAAACAAAAACATGAGGTAGAAACAGAGCAGCACCGTATAGAAATGGATTGTATGCAGCTTCGTACGTCATATGAACATGATAAGAAAAACATTCCTGAAAACTTACAAACAGTCCAAGCTTGGAAAGTCCAGTTTGACCAAGCTATGCATGAGCTCAAATTAATGGAGGACGAATGGAAGAAAGTGCAGGAGGCGTATCAACATTGGCAAAATGAAAATATACGTATTCAAGCAGAACAGGAAGGTGCTTCTAATCAATTTGAAAGTGCAAAATCGAAGAAAGAAGAGACTTTCACGCGCTTTATGAGAGAGCTTGAACAGAGTGGATTTACAGCTCAAATTACGTATAAAGAAGCGAAATTAAGTGATGCCGAGATGGATATGTTACAAAAAGAAATTCAAAGCTATTATTCATCTCTTGAAGTACTTGCAAAACAAATTGAAGAGTTACATGCTGAATTAAAAGATAAAGAGTATATGGATATTACGACGTTAGGTGAACACATTAAAGAACTAGAAATTAACCTTGATATCATTAAAGAAAAACGTCAACGTGCGCAAAATGCGGTAACATATATTTCTGATTTACATGAAAATATTAGACGTATCGATGAGCAAATTCATGAGGAAGAAAAAGCTTTCCAAGAACTTGTTGACTTATATGAAGTAATGAAAGGTGATAACGAAAGCCGTATATCATTTGAACGTTACATCTTAATTGAGTATTTAGAACAAATCGTTCAAATCGCAAACGAACGATTACGCAAATTATCAAATGGACAATTTTATTTAAAACGAAGTGAACGAGTAGAAAAGAGAAATCGTCAAAGTGGATTAGGGTTAGATGTATACGACGCATATACTGGCCAAACACGCGATGTAAAAACACTATCTGGCGGCGAGAAATTTAATGCCTCACTTTGCTTAGCGCTCGGCATGGCAGACGTCATTCAAGCGTATGAAGGCGGTATTTCAATCGAAACGATGTTTATCGACGAAGGATTCGGTTCATTAGATGAGGAGTCATTAACAAAAGCGGTTGACGCCTTAATTGACTTACAAAAATCAGGTCGATTTATCGGTGTCATTTCACACGTGCAAGAGCTAAAAAACGCAATGCCAGCTGTATTAGAAGTAACGAAGCAGAAGGATGGGTGTAGTCAGACAAGGTTTGTGGTGAAGTAAGTTCAATTGTAATTCATATTATTTGTGATTCTTTAGTATAGAACTTTTGATAAAATAAATGCCTCCTCTGTATTGAGGAGGCATTTATTTGTTATTCAAAATTAGATAATTTATCTATGAGTTATCTGTAGACGGCGGCGTATTTTCCAAACGGTTATAAGTTTTAAAAGCCGAAATTGCAGATATAACACCACCTACTAAAAATAAAGCCGATCCACCGACCAAGATGATACGACTGACATATGTTTCGCGCGCTTCTTCAACTTCTTCTTGTAACATTGTTGGCATTTGAAATCCCCCTTAACAACATTTATTTTGTAGATAGTATATACAAATGCCTAAAATATGTTAAAATCACTGGATAGTGTTAGGAGGAAGTGAATAGTTACATGTGAATTGTTTGAAAAATCTTCATTACAAATTTATGCGAACTTCACATAGAGCACATATTAACATTGTATTATGTATATGTACCAAATAAATAAAGTGAATTGTATTTCGTTCTGTTTTTAAAAATTTAAAATTCTATTATTTTTATATAAAGGTTTCCCGTCGGAGTTTTAAATATTTTGGAAATAGATCTAAATAAGAGAAATTCACATAAAAGGGGAATGTCTTATGACAACATATACGAGTGAAATGAGAAAAAGTTTAGTTTCAGAAGAAGATGTAGATATTTTAAAAATTATGGCTCACCCAATCCGATTACAAATTGTAAATGAATTAAGTACGAGAAAAACTTGTAATGTAACGCAATTAACAGAATTACTAAATATTCCACAATCGACGGTTTCACAACATTTATCAAAAATGAAGGGTAAAGTGTTACGAGCTGAGAGAAGAGGTTTGGAAATTTATTACCATATTAATAATTTAAAAGCGAGTAAGATTGTAAGTGTTTTAGGATATATAAACTAATGAATTATTTTCATATATAATAGCCGCTGCTGATGAGCAGGGGCTATTTTGTGTTGTTTTATCCCGCGTTAACGGAAAGTAAAACTCCCATCTCAAAATTCAGTTGGAGCAAAGAAGTTAGATGGGAGTCGGGCTGTCCGTAAACGTCCGATTGGTTCAACTAATAATCAGTGGGGGATGAACAAAACCCCCACTGATTAAAGTTTCACTTTATGTATTCGCATTTAAAATTTTATAGTTTTTATGATTTACAATTGTTCGATCAAATTCAAAAGTACCACCGCTTACATTTGTAATTTCAACTAAGACCGATTCAGTATAAAGTTTTAGTACAGATCCTGTAATCTTTAAATTGTTTCGTTGAAAAAGTATAGTATCCCCTACGTTTGCTTTCATAGTACCTCCTCATTAAAGACAGAAATATTTTTTATTATATATATTAAACCACGTATAAGTATATTAGTGAATATTTAGTTTTATTTATCAAAAAAATATTTGTTGTCTATGTGTGCAGAATGAAAAGAAATTTTAACAAGACTTATTAAAAATGCTTTCATTATGGTGGGATTTGTAGAGCCAATTGTTACATTTGAAGAAACAATGATAAACGTATAAAGAAAGTCAAGCTTATGAATTGATCTAATAAAACCGTCTTTTTAATAAATATTAAAGAGACGGTTTTTTTGTTTCACTTTTTAAAAAGGGGTTCAAAAACAAATGTAAATCGAACTTATACAAACCAATATAAATAACTGTTACGTATTTAATAAGTGCTTTTTTGTATTTCGTCCTTCGTTTTCTGTAACTGATTCCATGTTTTTAACGCTCTATCTTGTAAGTGCTTACATAAGTGGAAACATCTTATACAATGAAGGTGTTAAATCAAAAGAGGTGACCAAAATGAACATAAAAAAACAAGACTTAGCGAAAAGCATTGAAATAGAAAGAGGAGGCGAAAAGGTATGAAAAAATCAAATGTTAATCCATGGCTTGTTGTCCTTGGTACAGTCATAGTTCAAATGGGACTTGGGACGATATACACATGGAGTTTATTCAATCAGCCTTTAGTTAGTAAATACGGTTGGAGTCTTAACGCAGTTGCGATAACTTTCTCAATTACTAGTCTTTCCTTAGCATTTTCAACTTTATTTGCGAGTAAATTGCAAGAAAAATGGGGACTTCGTAAACTTATTATGATAGCTGGACTAGCATTAGGACTAGGATTAGTACTTAGTTCACAAGCTTCCTCATTAATTTTGCTTTATGTACTAGCGGGGGTTGTTGTGGGTTATGCAGATGGTACAGCATATATCACTTCATTATCTAATTTAATAAAGTGGTTTCCAGAGCGTAAAGGTTTAATTGCTGGAATTTCTGTCTCTGCATATGGTTCAGGTAGTTTAATCTTTAAATACGTTAACGCACAGTTAATCGAATCAGTTGGTGTATCCCAAGCATTTATATACTGGGGTTTAATTGTTACAGCTATGATTGTCCTTGGATCTTGTTTAATCCATCAAGCTGCTGATCAAGGTGCAGTTCAGGAAACAAACACTCATGAATATACAACGAAAGAAATGTTAGGCACAAAACAAGTATACTTATTATTTATTATGTTATTTACATCATGTATGAGTGGCTTATACTTAATTGGTATGGTAAAAGATATTGGTGTTCAACTTGTAGGACTTAACGCAGCAACAGCAGCTAATGCGGTGGCTATGGTTGCAATCTTCAATACATTAGGTCGTATTATTCTAGGACCGTTATCAGATAAAATCGGCCGCTTAAAAATCGTTACTGGTACTTTTGTTGTTATGGCAAGTTCAGTCTTAGTTCTAAGTTTTGTAGATTTAAATTACGGTATCTATTTCGTATGTGTAGCAAGTGTAGCGTTTTGCTTTGGTGGAAATATCACGATTTTCCCAGCTATTGTTGGTGATTTCTACGGTATGAAAAATCATAGTAAGAACTACGGAATTGTGTATCAAGGATTTGGATTTGGAGCGCTTGCAGGTTCCTTTATCGGTGCACTTCTGGGTGGATTCAAACCAACATTCATGGTGATCGGTGTATTATGTGTCGTGTCATTCATTATCGCAATTTTAATTCAAGCACCTAAACAGAAAAAAGAACAAGAAGAAGAGTATCGCAGTGTAGCATAAGTATATAAATCTTCTATAACACTATAGTTACGAAAAAGCATCCTGTTAAATAGGGTGCTTTTTTTGAGTTATTTTAACAAGGTTAAATTACTTTTTATTTTTTTTGATATAAAAGTGAGTGAAATGTCCATTTGGATTATATTGGAATATAATAAATCGATACATCATATTCGAAATATGTATTAAATCTTAAATAATAAAGAAAATATGCATTGATGTTTGCAAGATATATTTTCAGAAAAATATTGAGAAAATAAATGCTCGATTTTTTGTTAAGGATTTGTAACTGAAGGGATCTCCAGTTTATCATCTTTAATTTTTACAAAGAGGAGTAAGAATTAAAGTATTAATGTAAGTGTTTATTAATACTTTTAGATGTAATTGTATTGAAAATCACTAAAGTATTTATCTGAAAAATAAAAATATGTTGACAAGTTTATTGAGAAAGATTATCATTTCGGTGTAAGAACGTTAAATGAAAAACATTATCAATGAATAACATTTTAATGAAAAGTACACTTGACCAATTACTTTAGTAAGTGTATTATTTTTTACATCGATAATGATAATCATTATCATTATTTGTTTGATTAGATTAATTTTCAAATGAAAGGATAGAGGAAATGAACGTAGGGGAATTTGATGGGAAAACTGTTTTAGTAACAGGTGCAGCCCAAGGTATAGGTAGTGTTGTTGCCAAAATGTTTTTAGAAAGAGGAGCTACAGTTATTGCGGTTGATCAAAATGAAGAGGGATTAAACGAACTCTTAAATGAAATACATTTGAAAACGTTTTGCTTAGATGTAAGTGATAGTACCGCAGTTGAACAGATGGTAAATGATATTGAAAATGAAATAGCACCGATAGATATATTAGTGAATGTTGCAGGGGTTTTATGTATGGGAGTGATTCACTCGTTAAGTGATGAAGATTGGAATAAAACATTTTCTGTAAATTCTACAGGAGTTTTCTATATGTCCCGAGCGGTAAGTAAACATATGATGCAAAGAAAGTCAGGGGCAATTGTTACAGTTGGTTCAAATGCAGCAAATACTCCGAGAATGGAGATGGCTGCGTATGCTGCATCAAAAGCTGCAACGACGATGTTTATGAAATGTTTAGGATTAGAACTTGCAGCATACAACATTCGCTGTAACGTAGTTTCTCCAGGTTCAACTGAAACTGAAATGCAAAGGTTACTATGGGCTGATGAGAATGGCGCAAAAAATATAATAGCAGGTACTCAAAGTGCATATAGACTCGGTATACCGTTACAAAAAATTGCACAGCCTTCAGAAATTGCTGAAGCGGTATTGTTTTTAGCTTCAGATAAAGCAAGTCATATTACAATGCACAATTTATGTGTCGATGGCGGAGCGACATTAGGAGTTTAATAAAAAAATTCAGGGGGTTAGTATACAATGAATGAATTTACGGCTGTAAAGGAACTGTCAGAAAAATTACTAGAAGATTATAAGACTGAATCTTCATTCTTTTTCGCTTCACCAACTCGAACGATATTAGCAGAGGGAGAGTTTACTACAATAAAGCATCATGAAATTGAAAGTTTTCCAGAGTTTGTGCAAGCAGAATTACGTAATGCAAAACAAGCAGGAAATCCGAATCCTATCGTTGTCGGTGCTTTGCCATTTGATCGTAGAAAAGAAGTTCAACTTATCGTACCAGAATATAGTAGGACTTCTGAGCGATTACAATTGGATACAACAAATCAGCTTGAAATAAATGAGAACTTAACATTCGAAATGACGCCTGTACCAGCGCCTGAAGTGTATATGAATGGTGTGAAGCAAGGGATTAAAAAAATACAGGACGGGGATTTAAAGAAAATCGTTCTATCCAGATCGTTAGATGTAAAATCTTCCGAAAAGATTGATAAGCAAAAACTTCTTCGAGAATTAGCAGCGCATAATAAGCGCGGATATACATTTGCTGTGAATTTACCGAAAGATGAAAAGGAGAATAGTAAGACGTTAATTGGAGCGAGCCCTGAATTACTCGTCTCACGTAATGGTATGCAAGTTATTTCTAATCCGTTAGCTGGTTCAAGGCCACGTAGTGAGGATTCAGTTGAAGATAAGAGAAGAGCAGAGGAATTACTTTCTTCTCCAAAAGATTTACATGAACATGCGGTAGTAGTAGAAGCAGTTGTTGCAGCGCTTCGTCCGTACTGTCATACATTACATGTTCCGGAAAAGCCATCCGTTATTCATAGTGAAGCGATGTGGCATTTATCTACTGAAGTGAAAGGTGAACTAAAAGATCCGAATACTACTTCTTTGGAATTAGCAATTGTTCTTCATCCGACGCCAGCAGTTTGCGGAACACCGATGGAAGAAGCGAGAGAGGCGATTCAAAAAATTGAGCCATTTGACCGTGAATTCTTTACAGGAATGCTAGGGTGGAGTGATTTAAATGGAGACGGTGAATGGATTGTTACAATTCGTTGTGCTGAAGTACAAGAAAATACACTCCGTTTATATGCAGGAGCGGGCGTTGTTGCTGAGTCAAAACCAGAAGATGAATTAGCAGAAACATCAGCTAAGTTCCAAACAATGTTGAAAGCTTTAGGGTTAAATGATAGTTCACTTAATGAAAAGTAGGGGGCAGAAAGAATGCTAACAGGTTATACAAAATGGCCAAAAGAATTTGCTGATCGTTATCGAGAGGAAGGGTGTTGGCTTGGGGAAACATTTGGCGTGATGTTAAGAGAGCGAGCTGAAAAATATGGCGATCAAATTGCAGTTGTAAGTGGTAATACGCATATTACGTATAGTGAGCTTGATAAAAAAGTAGATCGATTAGCTTCAGGTCTACTGAATTTAGGAATAAAGCAAGAGGATCGAGTTGTAATCCAGCTACCTAACGTTATTGAGTTTTTCGAAGTATGTTTTGCGCTATTTCGAATTGGGGCACTTCCTGTTTTTGCATTACCTTCACATCGAAGCAGTGAAATTAGTTATTTTTGTGAGTTTGGTGAGGCGAGTGCTTACGTTATTTCAGATAAAGCTCTCGGTTTTGATTATCGAAAACTAGCAAGAGAAGTGAAAGAGAAAGTGCCGACTTTACAACATGTAATTGTAGTGGGAGAAGAAGAAGAATTTGTGAACATAAGTGATTTATATATAGATCCCGTTCCATTACCAGACATTCAGCCAAGTGATGTTGCGTTTCTCCAATTATCAGGGGGGACAACAGGACTTTCTAAATTAATTCCTCGAACGCATGATGATTATATTTATAGTTTACGTGTTAGCGCTGAAATTTGTAATTTAAGTGCAAAGAGTGTCTATATGGCCGTTCTTCCAGTAGCACATAATTACCCGATGAGCTCTCCTGGAACATTTGGAACTTTCTATGCGGGTGGAAAAGTAGTGCTGGCAACTGGAGGTAGTCCAGATGAGGCATTTGCACTTATTGAAAAAGAAAAAGTTACGATTACTGCTCTCGTACCGCCATTAGCAATGATATGGCTTGATGCTGCATCTTCACGTAATAACGATTTATCGAGTCTAGAAGTGATTCAAGTAGGTGGTGCGAAATTTAGTGCTGAAGTTGCAAAACGTATACGCCCTACATTTGGATGTACATTACAGCAAGTATTCGGTATGGCGGAAGGATTAGTGAACTATACAAGATTAGATGATCCTGAAGAAATTATTATTCATACACAAGGTAGACCAATGTCTGCACTCGATGAAGTACGAGTTGTTGATGAAAATGACAACGATGTAAAACCGGGCGAAGTAGGTAGTTTATTAACAAGAGGGCCGTATACAATTCGTGGTTATTATAAAGCAGAAGAGCATAATGCACGATCGTTTACAAAGGATGGATTTTATCGTACAGGAGATCTTGTGAAAGTAAATGAACAAGGTTACATCATTGTAGAAGGAAGAGATAAAGATCAAATTAATCGTGGTGGTGAGAAAGTTGCCGCAGAAGAAGTTGAAAATCATCTATTAGCACATGATGCAGTACATGATGTAGCGATTGTATCTATGCCTGACGATTATTTAGGAGAACGTACTTGTGCATTTGTTATAGCTCGTGGACAAGCTCCGGCAGTAAGTGAATTAAAAATGTTTTTAAGAGAACGCGGTATAGCAGCTTATAAGATTCCAGATCGAATTGAATTTATTGAATCATTCCCGCAAACAGGCGTTGGAAAGGTAAGTAAAAAAGAATTACGTAAAGTCATTGCTGAAAAACTTATTACAGTAAAACAATAATAAAAACAGGAAGGAAGTGATTAGATGGCTATCCCATCTATTTCAGTATATAAAATGCCAATTGAATCAGAACTACCAAAAAATAAAGTGAATTGGACACCAGATCCGAAACGTGCAGTACTTTTAATTCATGACATGCAAGAATATTTTCTTGATGCATATAACGATAAAGAATCACCGAAAGTAGAACTTATTTCAAATATTAAAATGATAAGAGAAAAATGTAAGGAACTTGGTATACCAGTTGTTTATACAGCGCAACCTGGTGGGCAAACGTTAGAACAACGAGGTTTATTACAAGACTTTTGGGGTGACGGTATTCCTGCTGGACCAGATAAAAAGAAAATTGTTGATGAACTTACTCCTGATGAGGATGATATATTCCTAACAAAATGGAGATATAGTGCATTTAAAAAGACAAATCTATTAGAAATTTTACATGAACAAGGAAGAGATCAACTCATTATTTGCGGTATTTATGCGCATATTGGCTGCCTTTTAACAGCTTGTGAAGCATTTATGGATGGTATAGAGCCGTTCTTTGTAGCAGATGCAGTTGCTGATTTTTCACTAGAGCATCATAAACAAGCATTGGAGTATGCATCAAATAGATGTGCAGTAACGACATCAACAAGCCTACTGTTAAACGATTTACAAAGTGTCAAAGGTGATGAGAGTGAAGGGATCACTATACAGGAAGTGCATGAATTAGTTGCACAACTACTTCGTGAGCCAGTAGAGAGTATTGATATTGATGAGGACTTATTAAATAGAGGGCTTGATTCGGTCAGAATTATGAGTTTAGTAGAGAAGTGGCGTCGTGAAGGGAAAGAAATCACTTTTGCAGATTTAGCAGAACGTCCAACTGTTGCGGGTTGGTACAGTTTACTATCTTCACAAACAGCACAGGTGCTGTAACAAATAGACTACATAATAAAGGGGTAGTAAAGAATGCCTAACAGTCAAAAGATTCGTCATTCGTTATCATCTGCGCAGTCTGGCATGTGGTTTGCGCAACAATTAGATCCGCTTAATCCAATTTACAATACTGGGGAATATGTAGAAATAAACGGAAATATTCATCAAGAAATTTTCGAATTAGCTGTACGTAAAGTTGTAATGGAAGCTGAGGCACTTCATGTTCGTTTCGAAGAAGATGAAATTGGCCCATGGCAAGTTATTGAAGAATCACAGTTTCATATGCATTTTATTGACGTTCGTAAAGAAGAAAATCCTGAAGAGGCTGCTAAAGCATGGATGAAAAATGATTTATCTATGCCAGTCGATTTGAAAAAAGATACTTTATTTATTGAAGCGCTTATTCAAGTTGAAAATAATCGTTTCTTTTGGTATCAGCGCATCCATCACATTGTGATGGATGGCTATGGATTTTCACTTCTTAGCCAAAAGGTAGCGAATGAGTATACATCACTTATAGAAGAAACAAACAAGAATGAAAAGACATTTGGCTCTCTTGCAAAAGTTGTGCAAGAAGATATGGAGTATCGTGAGTCTAAACAATTTCAGGAAGATCGTGCTTTTTGGTTAGAAAAATTTGCGGATGAACCAGAAGTTGTAAGTTTGGCAGAACGAGCACCGAGAACATCAAATGGATTTTTACGCGAAACAGCTTGTTTATCTAGTTCTAGTACAAAAACTTTACTAGAAGATATCAATATTTCGTTAACAAGTTGGCCGGAATTCATTGTCGCTGTAACAAGTATTTATATGCATAAATTAACAGGTGAAAATGATATTGTTTTAGGTTTACCGATGATGGGGCGTCTAGGTTCTGCATCTATTCATACACCTAGTATGGTAATGAATTTAGTACCACTTCGTCTTACTGTAACTCCAAATATAACTCTCGTAGAATTATTACAGCAAGTTTCTAAAGAAATGCGAGATGTACGTCGCCATCATAAATACCGTCATGAGGAATTAAGAAGAGACTTTAAGTTATTAGGTGAAAATCAAAGATTATTTGGACCGTTAGTGAATGTTATGCCTTTTGATTACGGGCTTAACTTTGGTGGGAATCGTGGGATAACACATAATTTATCAGCGGGACCTGTCGATGATTTATCAATAAATGTATATAAACGTTTTGATCAAAATGAGCTAATGATTCATTTTGATGCGAATCCGGAAGTATATAATGGTGCGGAGCTAGCATTGCATAAAGAAAGATTTATGCAATTATTAGAATTAATGATAAATGCTTATCAAAAAGACGAGTCGATTGGAAAGATAAACATTACTCTTCCTGAAGAAAATCATAAAGTTTTATTGGAATGGAATGAAACGAAGGAAGACGATGAGTTAATCAGTCTACCTATATCATTTGAAAAACAAGTGCAAAAAAATCCCAATAAACTAGCGATTACTTGTGACGGTGTAAACTTTACGTATAAAGAGCTAAATGAACGAGCGAATGAACTAGCACATTATTTAGTAGAAGAAGGAATACGACCAAATCAGTTTGTAGCTTTAGTATTTCCAAGATCAACGGAAATGGTAGTTAGTATGCTAGCAGTTTTAAAGGCTGGTGCAGCGTATTTACCAATAGATCCAGAATATCCAGCTGAGCGAATAAATTATATAGTAAATGATGCAAAACCAATTTGTATCATAACACATTCATCTGTTTCATCTAAGTTAGTTATAAAAAATGATATAAAAAAAATTGTATTAGATGACGAAGAAACGAAACTAGCATTACTTACATATTCTCGTATGAATATAGCATGTAAGAATGATGTATCGCTTTTAAACTCAGCCTATACAATATATACTTCAGGCTCAACAGGAAACCCAAAAGGTGTAATTGTTCCTATGAGAGGTTTAAGTAACTTTTTAATGTTCATGCAACAAAAGTTTTTGTTACATGAACATGATCATTTATTAGCAGTTACAACATTTGCGTTTGATATTTCTACTCTAGAAATTTATTTACCTCTTATTAGTGGTGCAAGTTTAACAATTGCGCAAAAGGAAGACATACAAGAGCCTTCTGCATTAACGACACTTTTACATGAAGAAAGAGTGACCATTATGCAGGCTACACCGACGCTTTGGCAGGCGTTAGTAACTGATTATCCAGAGAAGCTACAAGGGCTAAACATACTTGTTGGTGGTGAAGCTCTTCCAGGGCATTTAGCAAATAAATTAAGAGAATTAGGCTGCTCAATAACTAATTTATATGGACCAACTGAAACGACGATTTGGTCTACCTTCATGAACATTGATGAAAGTGAAAATGGGATACCTCCTATCGGTAAGCCAATTTGCAATACAGAAGTGTATGTATTGGATGCAGGGTTACAACCAGTTCCACCTGAAGTTATTGGTGAATTATATATTGCAGGGGAAGGACTTGCAAGCGGATATTTAGGAAAACCAGAGTTAACAGCTGAACGGTTTGTTGCAAATCCTTATGGAAAACCAGGACAACGTATGTACCGTACAGGTGATCTAGTAAAATGGCGCAAAGATGGTGTTTTAGAGTACATGAACCGCGCAGATCATCAAATTAAAATTCGTGGTTTCCGAATTGAATTAGCTGAAATTGAAATGGTAATACAACGACATGAAAATGTTAAGCAAGCAGTGGTTATGGTACGAGAAGACCGCCCGAACGATAAACGAATCATTGCGTATATTGTTGCCGAAGAGAAGGAAACGATTAATCTTTCAGAACTTCGTTTTTATGTTTCAGAAAGTTTAGCGAATTATATGGTACCATCAGCATTTGTGTTGCTAGAAGAATTACCATTAACACCAAACGGAAAGATCGATAGAAAGAAATTACCTGCGCCAGATTTTAATGGAACAAATAATGAGAGAGTTGCTAGAAATCCGAAAGAAGAAATATTATGTGATTTATTTGCAGAAGTACTTGGAGTTTCTCGCATTAGCATTGATGATAATTTCTTTGAAATGGGTGGACATTCGCTTCTTGCATCTCGTTTAATGGCAAGAATTCGTGAAACGTTAAGTGCTGAATTAGGAATTGGAAAACTATTTGAATCGCCAACTGTTGCTGAACTAGCGAAGCAATTGGATCAAGCGAAAACTGCAAGACCAGCGATTAAGAAAGTAAGAAGACCAAATGAAGTTCCACTTTCATTTGCACAACGTAGGTTATGGTTCTTGAATTGTTTAGAAGGTCCAAGCCCTACTTATAATATTCCGTTAGTTATACGTTTGTCTGGAAAGTTGAACGAGGAAGCATTGCAAGGTGCCTTTAATGATGTAGTCGAGAAACATGAAACACTTAGAACAATTTTCCCTAACGTATTAGGTAGTTCCTACCAGGAAATTTTAGATATGGAAAATTTAAATCTAGAAATGATTAAAACAAAAACATGTAAAGGTGAATTAGAGAGTGCACTTGCGGAAGCGGTAAGATATAGCTTTAGCCTCGATGTTGAACCAGCAGTTCGTTTGCAACTTTTTACAGTGAGTGAAAACGAACATGTAATACTAATTCTATTACACCATATTGTAGGGGATGGCTGGTCATTACAACCGTTAACTAGAGATTTTACAGCGGCGTATAAAGCGCGATGTCAAGGTAACAAAGTACAGCTAGAGACACTTCCGGTTCAATACGCAGATTATGCACTTTGGCAACAACAATTGTTAGGGGATGAAACTACACAAGAAAGTCTCATTTCAACACAATTAGATTTTTGGAAGAAAGAGTTAAAGGGATTACCAGATCAATTGGAGTTGCCTACAGATTATCAGCGTCCAATGGAAACGAGTTACAGAGGAGAAACCATTCATTTTCATATAGATGCAGGTATGCATAGTAGGTTAGTAGAGCTCGCACGGAAAAACGGAGTTAGTTTGTTTATGGTATTGCAAGCAGGACTAAGTGCGCTATTTACAAGATTAGGTGCAGGTACTGATATACCAATCGGTAGTCCGATTGCTGGAAGAAATGATGATGCACTCTCTGACATAGTCGGTTTATTTGTAAATACGTTAGTGTTACGTACAAATACATCAGGAGATCCAAGTTTTAAAGAATTATTGAATAGAGTGAAGCAGGCAAATCTTGCAGCTTATGAAAATCAAGATGTTCCATTTGAACGACTCGTTGAAGTGTTAAACCCGGTGCGTACTCGAAATAGTCATCCGCTATTTCAAGTTATGTTAGCTTTCCAAAATACGCCAGAAGCAATCTTTGATGTCCCGGATATAGAAGCGAGCCTTGAAATTCAAAGTGTTGGCTCTGCGAAGTTTGATCTAACATTTGAAATTAGTGAGAGTAACGGGGGTGAAGGTACTCCGAACGGTTTACATGGATTACTAGAGTTTAGTACCGATTTATATAAACGTGAAACGGTTCAAAAACTAATAGAACGATTCATTTTGTTATTAGATGATGCAGTGATAAATCCGGATCAATCCATTGGCAGATTAGAAATATTAACTTTAGCAGAGAAAAATACAGTGTTAGAAAAGTGGAATGGTGGTTTTCAAATTGCACCAGAAATGACATTATCACAATTATTTGAAAAGCAAGTTCATATAAATCCAAATTCTATTGCTGTCGTCTTTGAAGATGAAAAGTTAACTTATGAAGAGTTAAATAAAAAAGCGAATAAACTAGCTCGTTTGTTAATAGCAAAAGGAATTGGTCCTGATCAACTCGTTGCTTTAGCGATGCCAAGATCATTAAACATGGTTGTAAGCTTATTAGCTGTTCTTAAAGCTGGTGCTGGATACCTTCCGTTAGATCCAGATTACCCAGCAGACCGTATTTCATTTATGCTGCACGATGCGAAACCATCATGTGTTTTAACGAATTCAGAAGTGGAAATTGAATGTAATGAGGCACTAAAAGTTTTAGTTGATAATGTAAAAGTAATAGAAGAAATTGAGAAACATAGTGAAGACAATATTGATGAAATGGAGCGCGTGAAGCCATTAACTCCATCACATATTGCTTACGTTATTTATACATCAGGTTCAACAGGTAGACCGAAAGGCGTTATGATACCTCATCAAAATGTAGTAAGACTTTTAGGAGCAACTGATCATTGGTTTCAGTTTGACGGAAACGATGTGTGGACGATGTTCCATTCATACGCTTTTGATTTCTCGGTTTGGGAAATTTGGGGGCCTTTATTATATGGAGGTCGTCTAGTCGTAGTACCACATACTGTAAGTCGCTCACCGAAAGAATTTTTACAACTTCTTGTGAAAGAAAAGGTAACTGTTTTAAACCAAACTCCATCAGCGTTCTATCAATTGATGCAAGCAGATCGTGAAAATGAAGAAATTGGCCAAAAATTATCTTTACGATATGTTGTTTTTGGAGGTGAAGCACTTGAGCTAAGTCGATTAGAAGATTGGTATAGTCGACATCCTCATAACGCACCGAAGCTTATTAATATGTACGGTATTACTGAGACGACAGTACATGTTAGTTATATTGAGTTAGATGAAACAATCGTTTCTTTACGAGCAAACAGTTTAATTGGGTGCAGTATACCTGACCTTAAAGTATACGTATTAGATCATTATTTACAACCAGTGCCACCTGGAGTAGTTGGAGAAATGTATGTTGCAGGTGCAGGGCTTGCTCGTGGATATTTAGGAAGGGCAGGTTTAACTGCAGAACGTTTTATTGCAGATCCATTTGGCAAGCCAGGTACAAGAATGTATCGTACTGGAGACTTAGCACGTTGGCGTCAAGATGGGACGCTAGATTATATAGGACGTGCAGATCATCAAATAAAAATTCGTGGATTCCGAATTGAATTAGGAGAAATAGAAGCGGTCATAATGAAACACCCTACAGTTGAGCAAGTAGCAGTTATTGTACGGGAAGATCAACCAGGGGATAAACGATTAGTTTCTTATATCGTCGCATCAAATAATGAAGCGATTGATACGAATGAAATGCGTCTGTTTGCTAGTGGTAGTCTACCAGATTACATGGTTCCATATGCTTTTGTAGTAGTAAATGAGTTGCCTTTAACTCCAAACGGTAAATTAGATAGAAAGGCATTGCCAGCTCCAGAATTTATCGCATCATCTTCTAGTCGTGGACCAAGAACACCGCAAGAAGAAATGCTATGTGACTTGTTTACAGAAGTGCTAAGTGTGCCTCAAATTGGAATTGATGACGGATTCTTTGATCTTGGTGGCCATTCACTCCTTGCAGTGCAGCTTATGAGTCGCATGAAAGAAGCACTTGGGGTCGAATTAAATATCGGAACTTTATTTGCAGCACCTACTGTTGCAGGCCTTGCTGAAAGACTCGAAGTGGGAAATGGACAAAGTGCACTCGATGTGTTGCTTCCGTTACGAGCAAGCGGGGACCAATTGCCACTATTTTGTGTACACCCGGCTGGTGGATTAAGTTGGTGCTATGCAGGACTTATGAAATCTTTAGGAACAGATTATCCAATCTATGGTGTACAAGCACGAGGTATCGCTAAAAATGAAGAACTTCCCAAAAGTTTAGAGGAAATGGCAGCGGATTATTTAAAACACGTTCGTGAAGTACAGCCTCACGGACCATATCGTTTACTCGGTTGGTCGCTCGGAGGAAATGTTGTGCATGCAATGGCAGCACAACTACAAAATGAAGGGGAAGAAGTAGAATTACTCGTTATGCTAGATTCTTATCCTGGTCACTTTCTACCGAATACGGAAGCGCCTACTGAAGAAGAAGCGTTAATCGCACTACTGGCTCTAGGTGGATATGATCCAGACAACATGGATGGCAAACCACTTACGATGGAAAGTGCGATTGAAATACTTCGTAAAGATGGAAGTGCATTAGCAAGTCTTGAAACAGAGACCATTTTAAATTTGAAAGAAACATATGTAAATTCGGTAGGATTGTTAGGGGGATACGTACCGGAAGTTTATAACGGAGATATTTTATTCTTTAGATCTACTGTAATACCGGACTGGTTTGATCCTATCTCTCCAAATACGTGGTTAAATTATTTAGACGGACAAATTGTGCAACATGATATTGATTGTAGACATAAAGATTTATGTCAACCAGGGCCACTTACAGAAATTGGACAAGTATTAGCGCAATATTTGCAGAATAAGAAAGGGGTAAGTACAGTATGACGAATCCGTTTGAAAATGATAATTACACATATAAAGTATTAAAAAATGAGGAGGGCCAGTATTCTCTCTGGCCTGTCTTTCTTGATGTACCTATTGGGTGGAATGTCGTACATGAAGAAGCTAGCAGGCACGATTGCTTACAATATGTTGAGAATAACTGGAAAGATTTGGATCCGAAAAGTAATCAAGCTGGCGAAAAAATAGTAGTAGGAAAACGATAATGAAGGAAAAAATAAATCCAAAAGTAGTGGTAAGTATCGTATATATAACAGCGATGTTTATGGCTGCTATGGATGCAACAATTGTGAACGTAGCACTACAAACGATAAGTAAAGAATTACAAGTAGCTTCATCTGCAATGGGGACGGTTAATGTTGGGTATTTAGTTAGTTTAGCTGTTTTCCTTCCGATTTCTGGTTGGCTAGGAGATCGATTCGGTACGAAAAGAGTATTTTTAATTGCTCTTTTCGTATTTACAATTGCCTCTGCTTTATGCGGAATGGCTAACGATATTACTTTATTGAATATTTTCCGTATCATTCAAGGTGCTGGTGGAGGGCTTTTAACACCGGTCGGAATGGCGATGTTATTTCGAACATTTTCACCAGAGGAAAGACCGAAGATTTCCCGGTTCATTGTACTTCCAATTGCTGTAGCACCAGCAATTGGTCCTATCATTGGTGGTTTCTTTGTAGATCAAATGTCTTGGCGTTGGGCATTTTATATTAATCTACCGTTTGGAATCGTTGCATTGCTATTTGGACTTCTATTTTTAGCAGAGCATGTTGAAAAATCAGCTGGTCGATTTGATTCTCTCGGCTTTATTTTATCAGCACCAGGGTTTGCGATGCTAATCTATGCGCTCAGTCAAGGACCATCAAGAGGCTGGATTTCTACAGAGGTTATAAGTACTGGAATAGCTGGGATTGTATTTATTACACTGTTTATCATTGTAGAACTTAAAGTAAAGCAACCGATGTTAGATTTCCGCTTATTAAAAGAACCAGTCTTTAGAAAGATGAGCCTTATATCATTATTTTCATCAGCTGGTTTACTAGGAATGTTATTTGTTTTTCCGCTTATGTACCAAAATGTAATAGGGGTATCCGCACTGGAATCAGGTCTTACTACATTCCCAGAGGCAATTGGATTAATGATATCGTCACAGATTGTACCATGGTCATATAAGAAATTAGGTGCTCGTAAGGTAATTTCTATCGGGTTAATTTGTACGGCGATTATCTTTGTTTTATTAAGCTTTGTAAATCACGATACGAATCCTTGGCAAATACGGGCATTATTGTTTGGCGTAGGTATTTTCTTAGGTCAGTCAGTTGGAGCAGTTCAATTTTCTGCATTTAACAATATAACGCCACCTTCTATGGGAAGAGCAACTACTATATTTAATGTGCAAAATCGATTAGGTTCAGCGATAGGAGTCGCTGTTTTAGCTAGTATACTAGCTGGTTTTGGAAATAACAGTGCACAACATAATGCTCATTCAGATTTCTTGCCATATCAAGCGGCATTAATTGGATCAGCAATATTTTTACTCGTAGCATTACTATTTTCTTTACGTATTTCTGATAAAGAGGTAATGTCAAAAAAGAAGAAAAAACAGTTACCTGTATTACAAAAAGAGAAAGAAATTGTAAATGAATAAGTTTGATAATGGTCTTTTGAAATAAAATGATATTGGTATTTAGAAGGAGAGAGTTTACATGATAGAAAGTAAAGTTGTAGATTCAATACCGATTTTGAATGAGAATGATTGTCAAATATGGTGGGGAAGGATTTCGGATTTACAATCATGGCATTACAATTTACTAAATGATGTTGAACGAGAAAAAGCAAATTCATATCATCATTCGGCAGATCGTGCCCGTTTTATAATAGGCTGTGTAATTAGTAGATTAGTTCTAGGTAAAATGCTTTCTATGTCGCCAGTTCAAGTTCCAATTAATCGAATGTGCCCAGTATGTAAGCTACAACATGGTAGACCACAATTACCAGAGGGTATGCCGCAGTTATCGGTTTCACATTCGGGTGAGTGGGTTGTTGTTGCATTTACAAAGTCTGCACCTGTAGGCGTTGATGTTGAACAAATGAATCCAAATGTTGATGTTATGAAAATGGCAGAAGGCGTATTAACCGACATTGAAATAGCGCAAGTTATGAAATTAACTTATGAACAGAAAATAGAAGGTTTTTTAACATATTGGACTAGAAAGGAAGCTGTGCTCAAAGCGACAGGTGAAGGTCTAATGATTCCACCAGTGGATATTACTATATCAGCTCCAAATGATTCTCCAAACTTGTTGGTTTTTAAGGATAGACAAGAGTTAGTAGAAAATACAGTGATGAGAGATTTAAGGCCCAGTGTAGATTATATGGCTTCAATTGCAATATTTAGTAAAGAAGTCACCGAAATCATACAGCTGGATGCAGTAGCGTTTTTAAATTATAAATAAGTTTAATAAAATATTTTATAGAAGAGGTGTTCCTCATGCTAGTAGCGGAAAATAGAACAAATGAATTCACTTATCATGTACAAGCAATTAAAAATATTTTATTTTCTGGAGATACATCATCTATTCATGCTTTAGAAAAGTTATTGAATAATACAGTTCAGTTTGATGTTCTAGAACAAGAGGTGCTTGATAGACAGTATATCCCGAAAGAAGCAAAGAGTTTCTTTGATAAAAACGGAACATTTCTTTACCGTGTATCCAATATTAGTTATAAAGGAAAAGTATTATCTGAAAATCTCATTTTTGCGGATACCTCGTTTTTACCAAATACAATAAAGAGGGAGTTAGAGAGTGGAAACATTCCAGTTGAAAAACTTATAGAAAAGATGGAAGTAAGAAGGAACGTATTATATGAAGGATATCAGCCTTCTGGGAATATTATTGAATTGTTCGATGGATGCTCTGTTACAGCGAATGTGTATCCAACTAGAAAATATCAAATTGTAAGTAACTGTAAATGTATATTTTATATTTGTGAAGTATATCATGCTGAGAATATAAAAGAATTACTTAAATAAACAAGAAACCAGCCTATAAAATGGCTGGTTTCTTGTTTATTTGACAGCTTCTTTTAACTCTTTACCTGCTTTAAATGCAGGAACTTTACCAGCGGCGATTTGAATTTCTTCGCCAGTTTGTGGATTACGTCCTGTACGAGCAGATCTTTCACGCACTTCAAAAGTTCCAAAGCCGATTAATTGAACTTTATCACCAGATTGTAATGCAGTAGCAATTGTGTCAAATACAGATTGTACAGCTGCAGAAGCATCTTTTTGAGAAATATCAGCTGATTGTGCAACATTTTTAATTAATTCTGTTTTGTTCATGTTTTCACCTCATAAAAAAATTTTTTGGAATGAATGATTTAGTATAATAGATAGTAAAGATAAAGCTATTTATATTGTTAGAAAGAATGCTATATAGTTATGTTAATTTCGTTGCAAGAAACTGAATCCCTGCTAACAATTAGGGATTAATTAAGAATTGATGAATAGAAAACGCTGTAATATGAGGATGAGGGGGAGTATACGGATGATTTTTCGTGAAAAGGATGAGAAAGAAAGTATATTAATTCGTCAACATGATCATGGTTTTTTAGCTGGAGAGATTGCAAAGCATATAAAAGAAGATTTTTTTGAAGATGATACATATTTAAAAGAGACAATTGATGCAATATATGAGCATGATAGAGGATGGATAGAACTTGATAAAGTACCAATTTTGAATGATGCTAAAAATATCCCATATACATTTATGGATTGTCCAAGTTCATTACGCTTTGTCTTTTATACGATTGGTTTGAATGAAATTGAAGATTCCAATCCATACGGAGCATTACTTTGTAGTAAGCATTTTTTATCATTTCCATTAAATGAGGAAGATGAAGAGATGATGTCATTTTATACAGGGGAATTGGAACGACAAAAAAGAATATTGACAACGCTAACAAAAGAACAATTTGCGATGTTCGATAAACATTATAGATTATTAAAGTTTTGCGATGAACTTTCTTTGTATGTCTGTATGAATAAACCTGGTGTAGAAAAGGAAGAGGAAATTGATTTGTTTAAAGATGGTTTTGAAGGAACAGAAATGTTTAATAGTAAGGAGGAGAAACCTATACAAGCTGAATGGGTGGACAAGGAAACAATTCGGATTACACCGTTTCCATTTCAAACGGAATTTCATACGTATGTAAAATATAAAACTATAAATAAACAAGAAATTGAAGAAAAAGGAATTGCAAAAGCTGATAGAGAATCAGAAATAAAGAAACAAACTATTCGTTTCATACAATAAGGAGGCGATTTCGATTGAAAGAGTACATGTTAAAACAAGTGGATTACCATGCTTGGGCTAATCTACGATTATTCAATCGACTAAAAGAATTACCAAACTATGATACTATTTTTACTGAACAGATGCAGAGTGTATTTCCATCAATCAAGGATACGTTTGCCCATATTTATATTACAGATCAAGTGTGGTTACACATATTGCATGGTAAAAGTATGAATGAAGCAATACAAGGCCGAGAAGAATTACGAAAACAAATGGAAAACAAATCGTTACATGAATTAGAAAAAATGTTTGAAAACATGGCAAATCAATATAAAGACTTTTTAAGTACAATACAAGATGTGAATGCTGTATTTGTTATCGAGAATCCATATGTAGGAAAATTAGAAACTTCAATTTTAGAGTTAGTACAACATGTTGTAAATCATGGTACATATCATAGAGGAAATATAACAGCGATGATCCGTCAACTTGGTCATTCGTCGACAATGATGGATTTTGTTCTGTATTTACATATGGTTAAAAAGCAGGGAGAGTAATATAGTTTATAAGAAGGAGAGGGAGAGGCTTTAGTTGTGGAAGTCTCTCCTTCTATTTTAGTAGATCAACTGATTAAAGTTTTACTTTATTTCTTAAGAAGCTTTATTTTCTTGTAATTGCTTCGCATATTGTACAGCCTTATATGCATTGACTCTACCGTTTTTCCAGTACGTACCTGTACCACTAATTTTATCAGAAGTTGACTCAATAATTTGGCGAATTTGTGTATTGCTATATCCTTGATTTGCTAAAAGAGCAGCAACTCCTGCGACATGAGGTGTTGCCATAGATGTACCACTTAATGATTGATACGTGCTTCCTTTATAAGTGGAATATATATTTGATCCTGGAGCTGCAACATCTACCCAGCTACCATAAGTAGAGAATGAAGATTTCTTATCTGATTGATCTGTAGAAGCGACTGAAATAACTTCGTTGTAATAAGCAGGGTAATTAGCTTTTGTGTTTCCAGCATTTCCAGCAGCTGCAACAATAACAGAGCCTTTATTCCAAGCATATTGTACAGCTTGTTGTAATGCAGTACCACCATTTGGAGCACCTAAACTTAAACTAATTACTTTTGCACCTGAATCTGCAGCTTCTCTAATACCTTGGGCAACAGCGTCAAGAGTACCACTTCCTTGGCTGTCTAATACACGAACAGCATAAATCGATGCTTGTGGTGCAACACCAGCTATTCCGACGCCATTATTCGTAAGTGCCCCAGTAATTCCTGCACAGTGTGTACCGTGTCCATTGCCATCATCAGAGATATTGTCATTATCAACATAATCATGTCCGTAAATAACTTTAGAAGCTAAATCGGGATGTGATCCTTGAACTCCTGTATCAATAATAGCCACTTTTACACCAGAATCGCTTCTTTGACTATCCCAAGCTTGCGGGGCTTGAATTTTTTGTAATCCGTATTGATTATTAAAATAAGGATCGTTCGGAGTCCAAAATGCATGAACATAATAGTTAGGCTCCGCATATTCTACATCTGGATTATTTTTATAACTTTTTATTTTTTCTTTTACAGTACCTTTTGAAAATTGAACGACTTCAAAACCTAACTTATCATCTTTAGATAAGACATTAGCTCCGACAGATTTATGAAAAGATTGCACATTACTTAAAGATGCATTTTGCTTGAACTTAACGATTAATTGGTTAGGAACGTAATCAGTAGATGATGTTTCAGCGCTTGAAGTACTTGTGTTAAAGAAGAAACCACCAATAATAAATGATAAAACAGATAGGAAAACAATGATTTTGTTTTTCAAAAGATTTTTCCTCCCTTTTCTTGGATGAGTTTTTCAGCGACACTTTAATGTCGCATTCCTTTTCAACTATATAGTTAGACCATACGATTTATGACATTTATGTGAAAAACTTTTGGAGGAATAAAAAGGAGTAAACATTGATATAAATATATTTTTAATGATAGTAATAAAGTAAAAGAGGGGATGAAAAAAGGAATACTCATCATGTATGAGTCATTCCTTTTTCCATAGATTAACTTGCCTGTTTTTTATTATTTTCTTTCAATTTCTCTGCTTGTAAAAAGCGATTCGTTTCAGCAACAACAATACCACTTAACCCAATAAGACCAATTAAGTTTGGAATCGCCATAAGTCCATTTGCAATATCCGCAAATGTCCATACGATGCCTAATTTTAAATTCGCACCAATAGCAATCATGACAATAAAGATTGCTTTATAATATTTAACAGCACTTTCTCCAAATAAATAAGCCACGCATTTCTCACCGTAATACGACCAGCCTAAAATAGTAGAGTAGGCGAATAAAATAATTGCGATACCAAGAATCATACTACCAGCAGTACCGAATACAGATTGGAACGCAAGTGTTGTAGCTTCAACCCCAGTTTTACCAGACTTCCATGCGCCTGTAGTAATTAATACTAGCCCTGTAATTGTACATACAATAAACGTATCTAGAAAAGTACCAGTCATTGAAACTAAAGCTTGCTTTGCAGGGGAATCTGTTTTTGCCGCAGCCGCGGCAATAGGGGCACTCCCTAACCCAGCTTCGTTCGCAAATACGCCGCGCGCCATTCCAATTTGAATAGCTGATGCAACTGTTGCACCGATAAAACCACCAGCAGCTGCAGTACCATTAAACGCACCAGAAAAAATAAGTGAAAATGCTTCAGGAATTTGATCGTAGTGATAGAAAATAATGATAAGACCAGCAATGATATAAAAGAAAGCTTTAATAGGAACTACATATCCTGTTACTTTCCCGATTTTTTTTACACCTCCTAAAATAACGATAGCGATTAAAAATGACATTACTATACCAGTTAAAGCAGGAGGGAAAGAGAAATTAATTCGCATTGCCTCTGCAACTGAATTAGATTGCACCATATTCCCGATACCGAAAGAAGCAGTTGTACCGAATATAGCGAATAAAACTGCAAGCCATTTCTTACCTAAACCACGTTCTAAATAGTACATAGGCCCACCTGAATATTCGCCATTTTCATTACTAACACGGTATTTCACTGCAAGAATTGCTTCGGCATATTTTGTTGCCATACCGAACAAAGCAGTAATCCACATCCAAAAGATTGCACCGGGTCCACCGATCGTCACAGCAGTTGCAACACCAGCTATATTTCCCATACCAATCGTTGCCGCCATAGCTGTCATAAGTGCTTGGAAGTGGCTAATATCTCCAGAGGAAGATGTATCTTCTGATTTTTTAAAAGCTAGTTTGTGAGCGTATAATAGTTTACTAAACTGTAAACCTTTTAAACGCACTGTGAGAATGATACCAGTACCAACGAGTAACAACAACGTTGGTAGTCCCCACACATAGTGATTGATTTGTTCTAATACTTTACTTACTGTCTCCATCTTTATTCTCCTTTTTTAGAAAAAATAAAAACCACTTCAAGTAAATGAAATGGTCTCTGGAGAAACAAGGGATAGAAAAATAAACCGATACAAATCGGCATTTTCTTTCGCTTGTCTCTGTCCTTTTACCTGAGAGATTATCCGCTATAGTAGCGGATTTGCTCCTTCGGTGCTCGTTTTCCTCTACGCTATAAAGCGAGAGGGAGTCTCTCCAGAGATTCGTCCCCATGCAGTTCTACTTGTAAACAAGACCTGAGAGTTTCAAAGTCGGTTAACAACTTTTTGCCCCGTCGGTAGATCAATAGACCTTCTCCTGAATGGTTCATCCGAATTATACAATTTATAAAAACATTGATTGTAAATCAATAAAAATATTATAGACAGACAAAATGTGAATTGCAATCTTTTTTTATTGTAAAATAGTAAACAGACTTATTGTTTTGCAAGTGCTAATTTCTCTTCAACTTCAGTTAAAGTAGATAAAGCGATGACAATATGTTGATCCGCAAGTCCTAAAGCATGTTTCGTATTTTCAATTATTGCACTGTTTAGAGTAGAGTTAGTGGCCCCGTCTATAATTAAATCTGCCGCGTTTTTCATAAATTTAGAAGCAGCCTTAAATTCAGTTGTAAAATAAACTAGTTGTTCTTGTATTTGTACTTCCGATATATTTTCTTTAATTTTCAATGTGTCTATTTCATTCATAATGTTTTCATATTGTTTGGAAACAGCATTCATTGTAACTAATAGTTTATTTCGATCTACTGAATCTCCATTCGTGTTAATCTCTTCCCAGGCAGGCAACCAATCTTTTTCGATGATGTCATTATAATTAGTAGTTAATTCATCGATTTTAGGTTGTAATTTAGTTTTAAAAATTTTTGTATCCACTGTTTCTACAGTTGCTTTTTTGTTGTTATTTTTCACATTAGTAACGTAGAAAATCGTACCGAAAATGATGAAAATAGAAATAACAACTGTCCATTTAGTAAAAAGAAATTTCTGCAATATGTAACGCCTCCAAAATTAAAAACTTATAATTATAATATATAACAATAATGTTTTTTGGAGTAGAGAAAATAGGAGTTTTAGTGAAAATGAATAGAAGAAAACTAGTTTCAAATATTTTAATGACTGTATTATTAGTTGGTTTAATTGCATTCATATTTATGAATAAAGAATATAAAATTAAAGATTTTCCAGTGCTAATGTCAGCAATTCATATTAACTATGATAATGAAGAGGATTATAAATATATGAGTGTAATGCCTATTACAATGGCAAGTGGAGGGGGAAACTGAGGGGAAGACGGGGATACTGATAGTTTTAAAAAAGCGGAAAGAAAGATAAAAGAAATTACATACCCAGGAGAAATTACGTATTATATATTTGAAAAATAATTGATAATAAAAGAGTTAGGAAGTGAATGATATTGTAGGATTGTTTACTTTCTATCTCTTTTAATTTTTTATTCTGAATTATTTAACTTATAATTATTATGTGAATAGAATAAAATACTATTTAGTATGGAGATGAGATGATAATTTGCCAAGTATAAAAAAGATAGGTCGTTTTTGTCCTATTGATGATGAAGGATATATTATAAATGATGCACATATTGAAAAAGTTCAACCTATATTTATGGAGGTAATACAAGAAATAAAAAATACTTGTTGTGAATTGCTACAGGATGATTTACACAGTGTTTATATAAGAGGCTCAATTCCAAGGGGGATTGGAATTGAAGGAATTGCCGATATAGATGTGATTATAGTAGTGCGAAAGGATCCTAAATTAATAGACTTAAGCTGGCGAAAGAAACTAGAAGTTCAAAGTTTGCAAAAGTTTAATTGTATAACAGGAGTGGAATTGAGTTTTTACAGTGAAAAAGAAGTGATAAATTCCAAGAGTTTTTCTTTTATAAGCTTTATGATACAGACACATGGAGTATGTATATTTGGTGAAGATGTAACATTGTCTTTACCTAAATATAAAGTAAGTGAGGAGTTAGCCTATGAACACCTTATTCAATTGCGGAAACAAATTGGACAAGCACGCGAAGAATTAATTCATAATAAAGGCGTGGAAGATATAGCGGATTGTTGTCGTTGGATTATGAAGATAATAATCAGGTCAGGTCTAGCATTGACAATTGAGAGAGAAGGACTTTACTCCAGAGACTTATATCCTGCCTATGAATTATTTAGTAAGCATTTTCCCGAACAAGAAAAAAATATGGGAAAGGCATTACAATATGTAATTGAACCGATAAATGATATAAATGAAATTTTATTATTTTTAAGTACGTTTGGTGAATGGCTGATAGAAAGAGCGGATGCTTTTTTGAATACTATAGATAACTAGAAGGATATAATTATGTTATGTAAACAAACAGACGATCTAAATGTTCGTGATTTTGCAGACTATTATGGGATTCCGAAAGACGTGGCAACAGGAAGTTCAAATGGATGTTTAACAGCGTATCTTTTAAAGTATCGTTGTTTGGAACATAAAAGATAAATATGCGTGTTGAACAAGGATACGAGATGAAATGGTCCTCTTTAATACATATAAGAGCTGAAGAAAAAGAGTGTAAAAATAATGTTCGTTTAGGGGAAAAGTAGAAAGTATTGCAGATGGGAAATGGAATGTAAGATAAGGGGGAATTAGAAATGTTACTAAAAACAATCTACTGTAAAGTGGAAGAAGAGAAAAAAGAGTTATTTTCAATGGCACAAGAAAAATGGCGTGATATACAGCATTTAGATGGATTTCATGGACAATTTGGTGGATGGAATGAAAATGAGGCGTGTGTATTTACTTTATGGGAAGATAGAAGTGCATATCAATCATTTATGAATGGTGCCCACGATACAATTTATTTAAATAGTAATCAAGAGGATACGTTCCTTTCATGTGAAATTGAATTATTTCAAACTTTGTATGATATAACTGATACACCTCTGAAAGACGTTGTTACAGAAGGATCATTCGTAAGAGTTGCTATATGTAATGTTAAAGTGGAAAAAGAACAGTATTTTTTACATAAACAAGAAACAATTTGGAATAAAGGAATGGAAAAAGCGAGAGGGATGTTAGGTGGAGTAGTGGCGAAGTCTTTAAAAAATAAAAACCGTTACATAGTGTTAACGTATTGGAAAGATGAAATAGCTCACCAACATTATGTGGAAGAGATTTTCCCCGAGTTGTATAAACTAGCTAATATTCATGAAGATATAGAAGATATAAGAGGTAAAAAAGCTGTATGTAAGGAAGAATGGCTTGTATATTAAGAACGGAAAAAGTGCATAAATGAATGTATAATAAAGATAATTTCTTATAAATGAGAAATTAATAGAAGACGTTATATACCCTTTCATGTTAATATATTTAAGTTATAATAGCAGGCTTACCCTTTTGTATTGTACGGTAGAAGCAGTGTGAGCTAGAATTTTTTTAGAAAAGGAAGTGCCTAATTTGCGTATCAATAAATTTATTAGTGAAGCTGGAAAAGCGTCTCGACGCGGAGCAGATAAATTAATTAATGAGAGAAGAGTAATTATTAACGGTAAGGTTGCAAAAATTGGTGACCAAGTGAATCCAGGTGATGATGTACGCGTAAATGGAGAGCAACTTCGTATCGCGCGAGATCACGTATATATCGCTTTAAATAAACCAGTAGGTATTACATGTACGAGTGAAAAATCTGTAAAAGGTAATATTATCGATTTAGTGAATCACCCTTTACGAATTAGCCACATTGGACGTCTTGATAAAGACTCAGACGGTTTAATTTTGTTAACGAATGATGGCGATATCGTTAATGAAATTTTACGTGCTGAAAATAAACATGAAAAAGAATATATCGTTTCAGTAGATAAGCCAATTACACCTGATTTTCTAGAGAAAATGGCAGCTGGTGTGAAAATTTTAGGAACGAAAACGCTTCCTTGCGAGATCACACAGTTATCAAAATATGAGTTCAAAATTATTTTAACACAAGGACTAAATCGCCAAATTCGTCGTATGTGTGAAGCTTTAGGTTATCAAGTATATACGTTAAAACGTACGAGAATTATGAATATTGAATTGAACAATTTACCAGTTGGACAGTGGAGAGATTTAACGAAGAAAGAGAAACGCCGTCTATTTGCAGACTTAAATTACGAACCACAAGATTGGTAAAATGGAGAAGAAGAAACCAAAAATAGATTTTGGGTTTCTTTTTTTATTTAATAAAAAATCTTTTTTAACACTTGCAAAAATAAAATGAATAAGATATAGTAAATAACAATTAATGGATGTAATTATAAAAGCAAAGAAAAGGACACGAGTTATTTTCCCCGGTTATACAGAGAAGGAAGGAAAGCTGAGAACTTCCTAACGCAGAAAAATAACTTACCACCTTAGAGCTGCACTGGGGAAAGTAAGTATCTAGTGCCGTGTAAGCGACGTTATCGCAAAAGAAGCCATTATGTTTTTTGTAATGGGAATCTGGGTGGAACCACGAATATAAGCATATTCGTCCCTAATTTTTAGGGATGAATATGCTTTTTTGCATTCAATTTTATAATAAGCGAAGAAAAGGACACGAGTTATTTTCCCCGGTTATACAGAGAAGGAAGGAAAGCTGAGAACTTCCTAACGCAGAAAAATAACTTACCACCTTAGAGCTGCACTGGGGAAATAAAGTAACTAGTGCCGTGTAAACGACGTTACCGTAAAAGAAGCCATTGCATGTTTGTGATGGGAATCTGGGTGGAACCACGGGTATAAGCACGCTCGTCCCTATTTTAGGGATGAGTGTGCTTTTTATTATGAAATGGAGAGATGAAAAATGAAAGAACAAATGATTGAAATTAAATTTCCAGATGGTAGCGTGAAAGAATTTGTAAAAGGAATTACTTTAGAAGAAATTGCGGGATCCATTAGCAGTAGCTTAAAAAAGAAAGCAGTCGCAGGGAAAGTAAATGATGGGTTATATGATTTACGCCGTAATATTGAAGAAAATGCGGAAGTAGAAATCGTTACTATAGATTCAAATGAAGGTGTAGAAATTGCAAGACACTCTGCGGCACATATTTTAGCGCAAGCTATAAAAAGAATTTATGGTAATGTAAACCTTGGTGTAGGACCGGTTATTGAAAATGGATTTTATTATGATATGGACCTTCCAAGTAGTGTAAACGTAGAAGATTTACGGGAAATTGAAAAAGAAATGAAAAAGATCATAAATGAAAATATAAAGATAGAACGAGTTGAGGTTTCTCGAGAAGAAGCAGCTAAACTGTTTCAAGAAATGAACGATCGCTTGAAATTAGAACTTTTAGAAGCAATTCCTAGTGAGGAAAGTGTAACACTATATAAACAAGGTGAATTTGTAGATTTATGTAGAGGGCCACATTTACCATCTACAGGTTATTTGAAAGCATTTCAATTAACTCACGTTTCAGGTGCATATTGGCGAGGTGATAGTAACAATCAAGTGCTTCAGCGTATATATGGTGTTGCGTTCTCTTCTCAAAAAGAATTAGAAGAGTATTTACATTTCGTTGAAGAAGCAGCAAAAAGAAATCATCGTAAATTAGGTAGTGAGCTTGAATTATTTATGTTTTCTGAAGAGGCTCCGGGAATGCCGTTTTATTTACCGAAAGGCCAGATTATTCGAAATGAATTAGAAGCTTTTTTAAGAGAAATTCAAAAAGAGTACAATTATCAAGAAGTACGTACTCCGTTTATGATGAACCAAGAAGTATGGGAGAGATCAGGGCACTGGGGACATTACAAGGACAACATGTATTTCTCAGAAGTAGATAATAAGAGCTTTGCATTAAAGCCAATGAACTGCCCAGGTCATATGTTAATGTTCAAAAATAAATTACACTCTTATCGCGAATTGCCAATCCGTATGTGTGAGTTCGGCCAAGTGCATCGACATGAATTTAGCGGTGCATTAAATGGACTATTAAGAGTTCGTACTTTTTGCCAAGATGATGCACATTTATTTGTAACTCCAGAACAAATTGAAGATGAAATCAAATCTGTAATGGCGCAAATCGATTATGTATATAAAACTTTTGGATTTGAATATGAAGTAGAACTTTCTACTCGTCCAGAAGATTCAATGGGTGATGATAAGTTGTGGGAACAAGCAGAAGCGGCGTTAGCAAATGTATTACATTCATTGAATTATAAATATAGACTAAATGAAGGTGACGGTGCATTTTACGGACCGAAAATTGACTTCCATATTAAAGATGCTTTAAATAGAAGTCATCAGTGCGGAACAATCCAGCTAGATTTCCAAATGCCCGAAAAGTTTGACTTAAATTATATAGATGAGAAGAATGAAAAGAGAAGACCAGTTGTCATTCATAGGGCAGTATTAGGATCTTTAGACCGATTTTTAGCAATATTAATTGAGCACTTTGGTGGTGCATTCCCGGCATGGGTGGCACCAGTTCAAGTGAAAGTCATTCCAGTTTCGAATGCAGTCCATGTACAATACGCAGATGAGATTGCGGATAAATTAGCACAAGCTGGTGTTCGTGTCGAACGAGATGTACGAGATGAAAAATTAGGATATAAAATTAGAGAAGCACAAATGCAAAAAGTTCCTTATGTTCTTGTTATTGGGGATAAGGAAATGGAAAACGGAGCTGTAAATGTACGTAAATATGGGGAAGAAAAGTCGGAAGTAATTGAACTAAATGGGTTTGTGGAAAGTATAAAAGAGGAAATAAAAAATAAGAAATAAGAAATAAGAAATAGAGATTCATAATAAAATACACCATTAACATGTATTACTGGATTTAAAGTAATGAAAGAACCATAATAAATGATGAAGGGATAGCGATTAAGCTATCCCTTCATCATTTATTGCCATATACTTCATCTCAAACTGTTAAATCATTTTCTGATTTTATTTGAATGGCTTCTTGTAAGAGCTTTTGGAGAACTGCAGCAAAAATGGCAATTACGATAGAGGAGAAAATAATGATTAGTCCAATTGGAATAAAACTTGGAGGATCAATTTTTTTTGCCATAAGATAGTAGAGTGGCATACCTAGCAAGTATACTGTACCAATTGTGAGGGCATAGTATTTTATATTTTTTAACGAATTAACTGATAATTGCGAGAACGCTTTGTTTTTATCAATGTAACTTAAAAGTTTAAAAGCTTGATATAGAGCAAAGTAAAAGGGTATCGCTGCTACGTACATATCGATTAAAACAAGAGATTTCATATAAGCAATAGCTGGATACAATTCACCAGCGAAATTCCCGATTTTAGGTACTAAAAATATGCACAATGCAAGTACTACTATACCTATAAAAACAATAGCTAGCTTTAAAAAGAGTGTTGTAACTTGTTTCATAAAAAGCACCTCGTTTTATGTAATGACAACATGATTTTAACATATAATTTATCGTTTTAGAATAAATTTATATTGTTTTTAAATTTATTATTATTGTTATTTATATAAATTATTAAATTCGAGAAGAATAATAAGCCTTTCTTACTACAAAGAGAGTCACCTTATGAAATGATTTGTAATATTTTTTACCTTACAAAAATGTAAGGTAAATGTAAGCGAAATCGAAGGAACGAGTTGTAGAAAGATGAGAATATGAAGTAGGAAATAGGTTTATGTTATCTGTATAACCTCTTTAGTTTGAAGAATTAAAAAATTCTTAAGAATTTACATGAGAAAAAGATAAGAAATGTGTGAGAAATTAAATTTATACAAAAGGGATGGAGTGAAAGAGATGTCAACAAATGTAGTTACTGTAGAAAGTGTAGAAAAAACGTATGGGAAAAGAAATGAGAATCAGTCAAAAGCATTAAGGGGTGTGTCATTAAGTATTAAAGAAGGCGAATTTGTCGGGATTATGGGGCCTTCTGGATCTGGAAAGACGACTTTACTGAATGTGATTAGTACATTGGATCAAGCGACAGGTGGCAGTGTGACAATAGCTGGTACAAATATTACTTCTATGAAGGGGAATGCATTATCAGATTTTCGATCTCAAAAATTAGGGTTCATCTTTCAAGATTTTAACTTACTAGAAAACTTATCAATTTATGAAAATATTGCTTTACCACTTTCTCTGCAAGGTGTACCTTCAAGTGAGATTACTGGAAAGGTAAATGAGGTGGCGAAGAAATTAGGAATTACTGAAATTTTAACAAAATATCCAACTGCTGTTTCTGGTGGACAAAAGCAAAGAACAGCGGCAGCACGAGCTTTAGCACATAATCCAGCAATCGTATTAGCAGATGAACCGACAGGAGCGCTTGATAGTAAAAATGCAAAAAGCTTATTAGAAGCGATGCAAGATTTACATGAAAATCACAATGTAAGTATTTTGATGGTAACACACGATGCATTTAGTGCAAGTTATTGTGAGCGTATATTATTTATTCAAGATGGTCTTCTATATAAAGAGTTAAAGCGTCAAGGAAAGCGAGAAGGTTTCTATCAAGATATATTAGGTGTGCTTGCTCATATGGGCTCAGCTGCAGAGTTTAAGTAGGGGGCGAGACTATGTTATTCAAATTATCACGTCATAGTATGAAAAAGATGTTAAAAGATTATATGGTTTTACTTATCGGTCTCGTTATTAGCATTAGTATTTTCTACATGTTCCAAACGATGGCGATGAATAGTGAATTTACGAAAGATAATAGTCTCATTAGTAGTATTAGACTCGTATTTTGGGTAGGTGCCATACTATTATCTTTCATTACTGTATTTTATATTATATATGCCAATTCTTTCTTACTCACATTAAGAAGAAAAGAACTCGGTATGTACATGATGCTCGGAGCGAAAAAGAAAAAAGTAGCACAGTTATTATTTATTGAAACATTCGGTATGGGTATTGTTAGTATTATTATAGGAATTTTAGTAGGGATGTTACTTGCAAGTGTAGCAGGAAATTTTTTAATGAATGGCATGGAGATTTCAGCAAAAGGTAGTTATTCATCTGTATATACACCAGCAATCATAGTTACAGCTATTTTCTTTTTAGTACTATTTTTTATTACTGGTTTAATGAATAGCATCCGTTTATTACGAAAAACAGAACTAGAGCTAATTCGTGAAGATGAAACACTAGATGAAGTGAAGAAAAGCAAAACTCGCATTATTATAATGACTGTACTTGGTGTATTACTAGTAAGTACAGGATACTATTTTATGATAAATATAAAAACGTTTGCTGAACTCGGTTTTATAATAGCAACAATCGTTACAACACTTGGAACATATTTTATCTTTAGTTCATTGCTCCCATTTTTTGTGATGAAAATTAAAGGGAATAAAAAACGAAATGAAACGGGCTTAAATAGTTTTACATATGCACAGCTACGTTTCAGAGTGAATAGCTTATCGAGAGTACTAGGTACTGTAGCAATGTTAATTGCATTGGGCGCAGGTGCGATGACTGCAGGTATGGCATTCCAAAAAAATGTAGGTATTATGACAGACTTCTCACGTGTATATGATGTCGTAATTCATGATCCAAATGAACAAGATACAGCTGCATTAAAAGAAATGGAAATTGTTGAAGAAAGCCAGTACAAGTATAAAGTTGATGGAGAAGCGGTTTATTACTTACGTAACGATTTAACTGCGAAACCGCCACTTGTTTCAGACCACTTTGATACAAAAACTTTAAAAGAGCCTGTTCGTAAACGTGTGACTGAACCTTTAACTGAACCAGTATATTCTGCTTTAGAGTCTCCTGAATTAGCAAAATTTCCTCGTATGCCGAGAGATTGGGAAGATGCAATTGTAAGAGAGATACAAATTACACATAATCAATTTAACGGAAAACCTGTAAGAATTGCAGATGAAGCGCATTATAAAGGAATTCAAGGAACAGAACACACTGTAACATTAGCAAAAGTAGATGATATGAAAAAGTATAAACCGTTGTTGATCGAAATAGATAAGAGACAAAAAGAACAAATTGAAAAAGCAACAGGTACAAAAGTAGACTTGTTTACGAAAATGACAATTTATCAATTTATGAACAGTTTCATGAGCGGAACAATGTTTATGGGGTTTTTCCTCGGAATTGCATTTTTAGCAATGATGGCAAGTTCCCTTATGTTCAAAATATTAACAGGTGCTTCTCGTGATGTACGCCGTTATGAAATGTTACGAAAAATCGGTGTGAGGCGCAGTATGTTAACGAAAAGTATATATAAAGAAATTTCATATTTATTTATCTTCCCAGCAATCATTGGTATTTCCCACGTATTAGTAGGGCTTAACTTATTTAGCTTCATATTAGTTGACCCGTTTGTAAAAGTGTGGGTGCCAATTGGGATTTTCTTAGTCATTTATTTCATCTATTACTGGATAACAGTTCAATTGTATAAAGGAATGGTAATACCGAAAGAAGAAGTAGCTAAATAGTTTATGAAAAGAGTCCTTGTTTGAAAACAAGGGCTTTTTTCTATATTTGTAATACCTGTGATCAAGTTTTTCTACGATTAATGTATTGAAAATTAAGAAAATATTAAGGGTTTATATAGCGGAATGTTAAGAAGTGTATGGGATATTAATAATGTAGTTTTATAGAATTAAATTGTTATTTTTAAAAATTTATAAGAAAGGATGCATCTTATGAAGAAGATAAAAAAATTAATAACATTTATTGGAGTCATAACTACATTAATACTAATGGTAGCGCTAGTATTTCCTACATGGACCTCGCAAATAAAGGGGAAAAACAGTATAAGTACATTAGAGCAAGTAGAGATAAATGGAAGTGATCATGAAATTATGATACGCGGCAAAGATAAGAACAATCCGGTAATTATTTTTGTACATGGTGGACCAGGTACTTCAGAAATACCATATGCTCAAAAGTATCAAAAATTATTGGAAGAGAAATTCACCCTAGTTAATTATGATCAAAGAGGAAGCGGGAAATCGTATCATTTCTTTGAGGACTATTCAAATCTTACATCAGATCTTCTTGTAGAGGATGTATTAGCTATGACAGAGTATATTTCAAAACGTATGGGAAAAGAAAAGGTAATATTGATCGGCCATTCTTACGGTACATATATTGGAATGCAAGCCGCTAACAAAGCTCCTGAAAAATATGAAGCATATGTTGGTATAGGGCAGATGAGTGATACATTAGAAGGTGAGATGGATAGTTTAAAGTTTGTCATAGAAGAAGCGAAAAATGCAGGCAATGAAGAGGAAGTTTTCTATTTAAATGGATTGACTGAAAAAATTAAAAATGGCGATACATACACTCCGCGAAATTATGTTGCGAAATATGGCGGAACATCAAGACTCATTGAAAACCCAGATGGTGATAACATCGGAATGTTACTCAGTAATGAATATAACTTGTTTGACGTAATTCGTTATAACGTTGGATTATCAAAATCTCAAACTGTTTTATTAGAAAAGGATTTAAAGAATCCATTACCTAATAAGGTGAATAAAATGAAGCTACCGCTTTATTTCCTTATGGGGAAATATGATTATAACACTTCATTTCACGCAGCAAAAACATATTTTGATACGGTTGAAGCAGAGCAAAAAGAATTTATTACTTTTGAAAAATCCGCGCATTATCCGCAATTTGAAGAGAAGGAAAAGTTTTATGAGTGGATGTGCGATACATTTGTAAAATAAATAAAGTGTATCCGAACTATAGAGAATTAAAAAAGTTAGCGAGATATATCATAAAAAAGCGAAGTTAAATAAAAAAGACTCTTGTATAAAAAAACAAGAGCCTTTTTTATAATGTTCTCTATATAGAAGGAAAAGATTGGATAATGGTCGAAAAATATAATATAACTTCCGAGAAATGACTAAAATAATACTATTTTGTCGAGAGAAAGGATACGAAGTATGAAAGAAATGCTACAGTTATTTCGCAACAAAGTGTATGCACGTTTTTTTCTAGCGAATATTTTAGAACGACTCGGTTCTATGATTGCTGGAATTTCTTTAATGTTTTACTTGTTAGATCAATACGGAAAACAACCAGTTTACGCAACGATGACACAAATTATGATTGCGTTACCTGCATTAATCTTTTTTCTATTAGTAGGGACAGTAGTGGATCGTTTTGATAGACAACGTATTTGTACGGTAAGTAATATATGTTGTTCGCTCTGTAATATTGGAATCTTAATTTCGCTTTATTACGGGATGATTATACTTGTCTTTATATTTTTATTTTTAGAAAATGCATGTATACAATTTTTCTCTCCATCAGAACAGTCGATGATACAGGGAGTAGTTGAATCAGACCAATACGGTGCAGCAGCGGGTATTAATCAAATGGTAAATAGTTTGTATGCTTTGTTTGGTGTAGGAATTGCAACGATGGTGTACTGGACTTTTGGAATTTACGGGAGCATTTTAGTAAATACGCTTACTTTTATTATGAGTGGTATTTTGATTCAAACGATCTCCATTCCAGAAAAAGTTCGTTTACCAAATGGGAGAACAAAATGGAAAGAAGTTAATTTGAAGATGTTAATAACAGAGTTTAAAGAAGGGATCAAGTATATATACCAAAATGAAACTTTAAAAAAATTACTTTTAGGATTTATCGTGTTTGGTTTATTAAATGGTATTTTAAGCGTATCTACTACTTACATATTAAAATACAAATTGGCACCAGCAACGTATGAAAGTTTAGCAATGGTGGGTGGTGTAGTTGGGGGTATTTCATTACTAATTGGAAGCATAGTAGCAACGAGTATAGGTAAGAAATATGCACCAAAATCTATTATAGTTTTTGGTATGGCAGGCTCAGGAGTCTTCTTTGGTATGTGTTACTTTGTAAATTACGTATGGTCTTTTTATGTATGTATCGCTTTAGCGACATTCTTTTTACCGTTTATTAATGTTGCAATATCGGGCTGGATGTATGAAATTGTAGAAGAGTCATTCATGGGGCGTGTACAAAGCTTGCTTAGTCCATTAACGACAGGATTCCAGCTTTTATCTCTCGGTGCGATAGCAATGTTATTCCCAAAATGGATTCGTGCAGATACATTGTATATTATTTTATTTGGTTTATTATTGTTTGTTACATGTTTATATCAAGCTATTCTACCAAGTGGACAAAAGCAAGTACATGCTGTATCTAAAGAGATGTGATATATTTAGTTTTTAATTTCTGAATATTCTATCGGGTGGTAAGGGGAAATTGTTATGTTGATGCGAATGGTTAAGTGGTGTGGGATTACTTGTTTACAACTAGTAGCTGCAATCTTATGTATACTCTGCCTAGGTGCACTACCGCGTTTATTTAAGGGATTGCAAATTGATTTAATCGGTTTTTGGAATACGATTGTATTTCTTGGAGGGAAGTTACTACAACCAGGTGAAATAACATATGGTTTTCGAGACTCAAGAAAATTATTTCCGCAAATATGGATTCATTATATTGAAACGATGATTGTATTTCTTTCAGCTTTTTTATTCTCGTTGCTTATAGCGTATATACTTGTCGTTTGGGTATTACAGCGTTCTCATATGAAACAGAAAATGTGGAACGGGATTTTTCTTACGCTTGAGAGTATACCAGATATATTACTTATTTTATTATCGCAACTTCTTGTCGTAATTATGTTTCAAAAAACAGGATTTATGCCGATAAAACTGGCTGGATTAGGGGAAGAAAGGATACGTTTGTTACCAATTATATGTCTTACAATACCAACAACATTATTGTTTATTAAACTGTTGTTATTACGGTTTAAAGAAGAATTAGAGAAAGATTATAGTTTGTTTGCCAAGAGTAAAGGGCTAAGCTTACGGTATATTTTGACACATCATATTTCAAGAAATGTTTTATTAACGACAATTTATTACGCGAAAACAAATATTTTATTTATGCTTTCCAATTTATATATTATTGAATGGATATTTAATACATATGGTATGTTTGTTTTTGTGAAAGAAAATTCAAAATTAGAAATATTTACGGTGAGTCTAGTAATATTATACGTACCGCTTTTTATACTATTTCGTATATTACATACGCTTTTACAAAATGTTATAAAGGAGCGTATGTAACATGTGGCAAGTTGTAAAAAGAGATGTGAGATTTTGGATAGGTATTACTTTTTTGAGTGTACTAATGATTGTTAGTATTGGATATACAGTGTTTTTTGATGGGACTATTCGTGAACTTACGATGATGTATAACGAAAAAGGGGAACTAGAGGCAGCACCATTTTCGCCATCAAGTAAATTTTGGTTTGGAAGTGATGTGAAAGGTCGTGACCTTGTTCAATTAATAATAGAAGGTGCAAAATGGACAGTTGGAGCGAGTATAATTATAGCGATTTTACGAGTTATAGTTGGAGGGGGAATTGGTTTACTTCTTGGTATGTATGGTAAACGTTCTTTTCCAGTTATTTCATCCTTTTTTGATCCTTTTAGTATTGTACCGATGGTTATGATTTCTTATTTTATGTTAAATGAAGTATTAACGTTTGATAGTGGAGCAGAAGTTGTGCCGTTATATTTGCGGGTGTCATTTCAAATTATAGTTCTTGTATGTCTTGCTGTACCAACAGTAATGTTGTATGTAGCGCAAGAAGTAAAACGTATTAAGAAAGAAGAATTTATGTTGGCAGCCACTGTGCTCGGCGGTAGTAAGTGGCAGAGGTTGAAGCGCCATATATGGCCTCATATGTTACCGCCATTTCTTTTATTAGTAGCTCAACAATTTGTAAGTACGTTATTACTTCTTTTACATCTTGGTTTGTTACAATTATTTTTCGGCGGAACAATAACCTTCAGTGGAATGGATCCAGATAGTGTAACAAAAGAATGGACTGGCCTAATTGGTCAAAACTTCCGCCATTTAACTACACATACATGGATTGTACTTATACCGATTGCTTTTTATAGTATGACAATTCTCGCAGGAAATCTAGTTAGTAATAGTATGCAAGATGCGATTAAGTTAGGAAATGCGAGAAGGCCAGAGCGGAAAGGTAGAGAAGTGCAAGTAGAGAAACAAGTACAACCAACTACGAATGACTTTTCTTTTTATAGAGAGATACAAAAATAAAAAGATAGCTGAAAACAACTTGTTTTCAGCTATCTTTTTCTGTTTATAGTGGTGGTAAATCAATCTTACCTTCTTCAAATAATTCTTTTATCATATGCTTCGTATAACCAGCGGCTTGACCAAATGTGATTTTTGCTGGCATTGGTGCTTCGTTAGCATCTACAACTACATCAATAATACACGGTTTATTTTGTTTTACTGCATTTTCGAAAGCGGGAAGTAGTTCATCTAAATTCTCAACACGGTATCCAATACCTCCACACGCCTCTGCAAATTTTGCAAAATCAGGGTTCGTTAAGTCTGTTTCGAATTCGATATTACCCATGACTTCTTGCTCGAATTTAATCATCGCAATTTTATTATTGTTTAATACGACGACAACAATTGGTAGTTTATATTTAACAGCTGTTACGAAGTCGTTCATTGTCATTCCAAAACCACCGTCACCACAAACTGCAAATACTTGTTTATCCGGGAATGCAATTTTTCCTGCAAGAGCACCAGGTAAACCGCAACCAAGTGTTGCGAGCCAGCTAGAAATGACAAATTGCTGGTTTGTCATACGGAAGTGCCTTGCGGTCCATACTGTTACATTTCCGACATCGACTGATAGAATTGCGTCATCATGTGCTACTTGCTGCAGGGCATGCATAACGCGTTGTGGTTTAATTGGAATGGAAGAGTCTTCTTCTTGATCGTGTAATTTTTCTTCCCACTTTTTCATCATTTCTTGGTGATATTCTAAGAAGGAATGGTCTGTGTGTTCTTCAACATTTTCAATTAACCATCGTAATGTTTTATCAGCATCACCAGCTAAACCAATATCTGTCGCATAACGTTTCCCGATTTGGGCAGGATCTGTATCGATATGAATTGTTTTTGCTTTTTCAGGTAAGAAGCCGGTGAACGGATAAGAAGTACCGACCATAATTAAAGTATCTGCATGCTTCATTGCTTCATAAGAAGGTTTCGTGCCAATTAATCCTAATCCACCAATACAAAGAGGGTGTTCATCAGGAATAATTCCTTTAGCTGGCAATGTAAGTACGATTGGAGCACCAATATGTTCTGCCAATGCAAGTAAAGATTCTCTCGCATGTTTCGTACCTTTTCCAGCTAAAATAACAGGCTTTTTCGCTTCATTAATTGCGAGTTTTGCAGCATCTAAATCTTCTTCTTGAGGAAATAAATCAGGTAATGTAAAGGAAGTATTTGTAACTCGAGCACCACTTTTTACTTCGAATTTCGGAACATCATCAGGAATTGTAAGAACAGAGACCCCTTTTTTCGTATAAGCCATTCGAATCGCTTGATTCACGACGGCAGGTAGCTGTTCTGCTGACATAATGCGCTGGTTATAAACCGCAACATCATCAAACATTCTTTCTAAATTTACTTCTTGGAAAAAATCCGTCCCGAGTAGATCTGTTTCTACTTGACCTGAAATTGCTAGCACAGGAGCTTTATCGAGTTTTGCATCATATAAACCATTTAATAAATGAATAGCTCCAGGTCCTGCAATTGCCATACAAACACCAAGTTTCCCTGTTAATTTCGCATAAGCAGCAGCTGCTAATGCGCCAGCCTCTTCGTGGCGAACTTGAATAAATTTGATTTTATCTTGTTTTTTTCTTAAAGCTTCAATAATAGAGTTGATAGAATCTCCAGGCATTCCGTATATGTGTTCTACTCCCCAGTCAATTAACAAATCAACTAGTGCTTCACCGGCCGTTTTCCCAAACATAATTGTTCCTCCTTATAGTAGGTAGATAACATTATGTTTTGGAGAAACAGGAAAAATATACAAATGATTATATTTTTAACTTTAATGATGGCCAGTAAATAGTGTAAATACTGTTATTAATAAAAATCCACTAGTTGCCCACATTAAAAATGTAAGGAAAGAAAGCTGTTTCTTTGCCTTCCAAAGCATTTCATGAATTGTAACATAGCCAAGGGAACCGATAGCACTCCCCATAATGAGCCCTTGTAAATGTAGAGCTTTGCCTTCCATTAAAATACCAAAAACCGTACCAGTACCGAGAATAAGAGAAAGTAATAAAGTTGTTAATAAAAAGGAAATATATTTATGCTTTGTAAAAAGAAAGGGGATAATTAATGCTAAGCCTTCAGGTATATGGTGAACGACGATTGCTATTAAGAAAGGTATGGCAGAGTCAGCATGATTAATAAAAGCTGTACCAAGTGCAAATCCACTCGGTATATTATGAATAAATATAGCGAAAGACAGAAAAAGGAAGGTTTGCCATGCTTGTTGATCTTTTGTATGTATCATTGGATGGTGACAATAGTTATCTAATAAGCTCATAACTAAAATACCAATAGCTATACCAAGTATAGGTCCAATCATTTCATAGCTTGAAAATGTTTCAGGAATAATTTCAAGTAGTAAGAGTCCTAGCAAAATACCACCACATAATGCATATAAACGATGCATTTTTTCTTCAATTAGCTGGCGTGTAGCAATGCCAACAGCACCGCCTAATAGTAATCCACCAAATGAAAAAAACGTAACAATCATTGGAATCCATAATCGTTCCATATTATCACACTCCGATTCTTCCACCTTATTTTTAGCTTACGAAAAGGGGAGTTAGATTAGTCCAAGTAATTGTGTTTGATTATAGAGAAAAAACTAATAATTCGTTATAATTTATATATTAAATTTAAGTGGAAATATGAAATGGGGAGTAAATTTTGCAAACAAAGTGGAGTCTATCGGAATATGAAAATCCAAAACGATATGATATAGAAAATAAAAGTTTATCAGATTTTCCGTTTTTACTATCATGGGCACAAAAACTACATATACAAAATGAATGGATTCTAGATATTGCTTGTGGAACAGGAAGAATTACAATTCCATTTATAGAAAACGGATATCAAATGATTGGTGTAGATATACATGAAGGCATGCTTGCTGAAGCAAAGACAAAAACCACGGATTGTAAGAAGGTAAAATGGTTACAACAAGACTGTTTACAATTAAGCATGAATGAAACAATTCCGTTAGCATTTATGGTGGGGCATGGATTCCAGCATTTCCTTACGAATACAGATCAAGATCAGTTATTAACATCTATTCATCACGTATTAGCTGAAAATGGTATATTCATATTCGATACACGTTTTCCTTCAAAAGAAGAATTAATACAGCCATCTACAGAAGAATATTGGACAACTATTAGTGATGAAAAGGGAAGAAAATGTGATTTATATACTGAAATGATATACGATTCAATTCAGCAAATACAGCATTACATAACAACAAGAAGGTTTTATGAGGACGATGTACTAGTAGAAGAACTGAAAACAACGATAGATCTTCGCTATACGTACCCGCAGGAGTTAGAAAGATTATTAGTAGCGAATGGTTTTGAATTATTACATTTATATAATGATTGGGAAGGCAATGAGTTAGGGGAAGATTGCTATTCTATGGTAGTAGTTTGCCGGAAGAAAAAATAGTATTATTTTAAAAGTATGAGTGTAAAAAGCCTTTAAGGAGAGAAAAAGATGTCTTGGTACTTAGATAATGTTTATGAAATAAATAAAGAAGCGCCCTATACATTCTATCTTCCTAGCTCAGAAGTGTTGGAGAAATTAAAGATTGGAGATTTGGTAAAGCTAATTTTTGTATCTAAAAATGAGGAAGAAGATGGATTTAATGGTGAAAGAATGTGGGTTGAAATCATTGAAAGAAATGAGAAGAAGTTTGTAGGGGAACTGAGCAATGAACCATATCGCTTAGATTTAAAAATAGGTGATAAAATTTCATTTGGAATTGAAAATATATGTGATACGGAATATAACGACCCATCTTCAAAAGATTGGGATTTTTATTTTGATACGAAGGTAATTGTTAGTAATGATGTACTTGAAAGAAGAGAATTTAACTTTATGCTTAAGGAGGATTCGAGAGAAGAAGGCGACTCTGGTTGGTCAATTTTAAGTGGCTATGAAAGTGATGACTATGTCAATAATCCTAAAAACTTTCAAATTATTTCAATTGGAGTCATTTTGAATATAGATGATTCTATTTTAAAATTTCTTGAGGAACCACCTTTATGTGCATATGAAAGAAATGATGAAGGTAGATTCCATAAAATTGAAGACTATGATTGGGATGCATATTTAAATGGATAGAAGAAGGTACTACGTATTAAAGAAAATCAGTAATTATTATTTTTGAGCGGGTGAATTATACATGATTGTCTCATTAGGTAAAATAAATATTTTTCTTCCAGATGCTACAACCTCATACTTTTTTATTACGGAGGACTTGGCAGGGATATTAAAAGTTGAAAAAAACTATGATGCATTAAAACAGTTTCGTAAAATACTTAGAAATGAAATAGAAAAAGATTTATATAAGCGTATTGATTTTAGTCAAGATTCTAGTGAGGTAGTAATTCGTACAACTAATGCATTTACTATACTTAAGATTGCTGTAATTATTAATGAATTAATAAATGAAACGATTTCCGAAGTAGAAATTACAGAAGCTGAACATAAACTTCTTTCTCACAAACGTCCTAAAAAGCAAAAGTGGAAAGTGGGGGACATATTTTTATTGAATCTTAGAGATGATACATATGCATTTGGGCAAGTATTACGAAAGTCATATGGTAGTCCGGTTTGTGGATTATTTAATTTGAATACGGAGACTATCCCAACTGTAGCAAAGATTTCAAATCATCCTTTTATCTCTGTATTAACATTGCTTTCAAGTTCATTAGATAAGGGGGATTGGAAGGTAGTAGGGAATATAGATATTAAAATTAATATAGATGAAATTCCTTGGCAACATAGCGGACTTGGTGTTGCTCGCTCGATGAGTTATAGTGATGGTACTCTTCTTGAGTTAGCAAATGCGTATTACGGACTTATACCTTGGAATGTGTATTATAAAGAAGATTATTTTGATGAAATTTTATTATCTCCATTCAAACGTCCTAACATTGCTAAAGTATTATCACCAATAGAAAGAGAGCATTATAGAAATGAAAAAAATTGGAACTAAAACGATAATCTATTCTGTCCTTTGATTATTATCCCGTTTTTCGCAATAACACTAGCTATAACCTATCGAGTGGCATACATAAATTTGTTTAAACTGATTATCAATAAATGGAGGAGTTAATAATGCAACAAATTAAAAAAATAGGAAACTCATTTTGGTATATGACACCAGTTTCTGAAACAGATAGACCTATATTAGGAATGGTTGTTGGACAAGAAAAAACGTTAATGATCGATGCAGGGAATTCAGGGGAACATGCACAATTATTTTTAGAAATGTTAAAAGAACAAAATGTATCGAATCCTGATTTTGTAGCACTAACGCATTGGCATTGGGATCATATTTTTGGATTATCTATATTACAGAATGCATTAACTATTTCGCACGCTGAAACGAAAAAAGAAATGCAGTCAATAGTATCTTATGAATGGACAGATGAAGCGTTGGACGCACGCGTAAAAGAGGGTACGGAAATTGCATTTTGTGCGGATTGCATCAAAAAAGAGTTTGAAGAAAAAGCGAGAAATATTAAAATTATTCTTCCATCCTTAACGTTCCAGGATCAAATTGAATTAGACCTTGGTGAGGTGATCTGCGTGTTAAAACATGTGGGCGGAGATCATGCACATGATTCAGTTGTTATGTACATAAAAGAAGAAAAGATATTGTTTTTAGGAGACTGTATATATGCAGATATTTTTTCTTCGAAGTGGAACTATACGACGAAAAGAACGTTTGCATTAATAGATGAATTAGAAAAATTTGATGCTGAGACATATATTCTCTCTCATGGGGAAGCGATAAATCGAGAGGAGTTTTTACAAGAGATTCGTATGTTAAAAACAGTAGGAACTTATACTGAAATACATAAAGGCGATGAAGGGAAGATAAAGGAAGCGTATAAACGAGACATAAATAGAGAATTAAATGAAGATGAACTAGAAACAATAACGTTTTTTGTAAATGGTTATGAAATGAATAATCAATAAGACACGACATGAATCCAATATAATTAAATTGCACAAAAAGAGTATTGAAATTTAATTCAATACTCTTTTCAATAGTTAAATCTGAAGTAATAAAAATAGTGAAATTAAATCATCTACAACACCATCATGATTGAAGTACACTTTTTTCATCATTGTAATCTCCATCCAATTTGATTTAGTTAGAAATTAAACATGAATTGAGGAAAAGTCATCAATAATTTCGACCACTTCAATTTCGCCATTAATGAGTAGCTCAGGGAGTTTGTTATTCACATTTCCTTTCCAATATTCTCTAGCTTGTTCTATTTTTTGAGAAAAAGGAATAGCATCTTCTTTCGGTAAAAGATTCCCGTCACCTTCAAAAGAATTTCCGATTACTCGTAGTTTAACAATCTGCAAAACTTCTCGATTGTAAGAATCAAATAATGCTTTCCATTTTAAAGCATCTTCATAGCTTTTAGCGGCATATAAACAAGACAACCTTGATGGATAATCAGGATATTCTTGCAGCCTAACCATTTCCACAATCGTTTCTCTAATGGCTCTAATTGTTTGATCCATGTAATTCATAACTACTGTAGCATTTTCATTCTTTATATGTAATTCTTCATTTGTATAATGTTCTTTTAAAATTTGTATAGAATCTTCACCACTAGAATTCAAATGTTCTCTTTCAAAAAAGAAGTGGAATAGCGTATTAGTTTGATTTTTATTAAATTGAATGCTTTGTCCGATCTTCATTTTTTTCCTTGTTACGATATGATATACGAAAAATCCTTGTTCATTCATGTTTCTCCTCCTAGTAGTAATGTTTAAATTTAGTAATTCAACATTGAAATATATAAAACCTTTATAAGTAAAAGTAAGAATTTGAGTTGAAAGTAAAGAAAATATATGAAAACGGTTTAAATTTGTTCACAAAATGTTCACTTACGAAGAGGTTTCCAATATCGATATAATGACAAAGACTCAAAGAGAAAGGATGATGAATTTTGCCAACAACAAGAAAAGAAAACCTCCAATTTGGTATGATGATGTGCCTTGGGATGGTTATCGTAATGACGTTTTACAATTTACTAATGAATGGATCAGGAGGGCCAATTCATATTAAGGAGATTGCATTAGAACTATTAATCGGATTCATTATTGCACTATTAATTGAAATAAGTATTGTTGGACCTTGTGCGAAAAAAATTGTATTCATGTTGCCGTTTGATAAATCGAAGAAAATAAATATTATAGTTGCGATGGCGACAACTATGGTAATCGGAATGGTTTTCTTTATGTCATTTTTCGGTATGGCTATGATGTATTTACATAATGGACTACATGGTGACTCATTCGTTTCAATGTATTTCTCAATTTTTATTAAAAACTTCATTATGGCGTATCCATTGCAATTAATTATTATGGGGCCGCTTGTGCGTTTTTTATTTGGAAAGTTTGTTTTGAAGAATAAAGTTGTAAAAGTAGTGTAAAATGATTCAATTTATTCGATTATAAAAATTTAATAATGTAAATATACTCTGTGGTATGTAAAAAGAGGGTTGCAAATGCAACCTTCTTTTTACGTTTCTATAAGCTATACCGTGGCAAGGAATATAATATATATAAGAATATGTGCATTGATAGGATTATTGTTTGGATTGAACCAAATCAAAAAAGGATTGTACGTTTTGAGGGCTTGAAAAATTGTCAAATACAATAAAATCGTCTCCATGGTTCATAGTTATTTTTTTGATAAAGGGGATCGCAGACATCTCTAATACAACTCCATCCGTATGACTGAAATCTTCTATTTTAGTGTATTCGAATTCCCATTTTAGTCCTTTTCCAAACATGGCATCAGAGCAGAACAATAATTTTTTATTTGTAGCAGCTAAAATACCAGATCTGCTCATATAGCCAAAATGTATTACGCAGTAGAGAGTAGAAAGAATATCTTCCTCACTGTTTAAGTGTTCTTTTATTGTTCCTAGATTCGCCTTCATGATCAGGCCTCCTTATTGTTGAAAGTAAAGTGTAAAGTTTTCATATCTATTTTATCATATATTAATCTTTTTTGATTTTATATCCTATAATTAAAAAATCCCTTTAGAATGGAAATAGGTAGTGCTGATTTTCATGTAAGGGATGAAAAGAGAGAGGGAAGCCTTCTAGTTTTTGTACAATAAAAAGCAAGGAGTAGTGGTGTATGTGTGTGTACCATAATGCAAAGATATTTTAGTTAGAAGCGATGAAGTTCGCGGAACATGTTACAAAGAAAATTAGCTCAGCCTTTCTATGACAAATTCGTTGGTAGTTATAAGGAACTTTGAACTAAGAAAAGCCCCCACTCAATTAAGCTCGTTAAGAGGTACTAAGTGGGGGAGTCGACTATATAAGGTATTAATATGTTACTTCTCAAACCGCAAATGAACAAACTTCAACATCTTTATTAAGTTTACAATTCGTATCATTATACGCGTACTTCCATCCCAACCTTTATTTGTAGGTATATTTTTAAAGAAAGGGGAGTAGCTTAATACTTTTATTGTAGAGGACCATTTTTCTATTGATTTTGGATTGTTTACGTAAAAATACATCATAGCACCATTATTACCGGATTTCTTTACAGTAGTATTCGAAATATTCAGTGCGAACTTTGATTCAGCGTCAAAATATAATTCTCCTTCAGGGAAACGTTTTGACATAGCGACTACGATCTTTTTTAAATCTTCTTCTTTAAAGTAATAAAACACACCTGCTGATATGAAAAGAATGCCGTCATTTTGATTATATTTTATATCATCAAACCAAGAAGTATCAAAAAATGATTTAGCTATACTAGTATTCCTTGGTGTATCATCAATTAAAGTTTTGCGAAAAGAGATTGCATCGGGCAAATCAAGGTTGTACCAATGTATTGTACCGTTATCGATTCTTGAAAAAGTAGTGTCTAGTCCGGAACCGATGTTTACAATAGTAGCTTTCGGGTGTTTTATTATAAATTGTTTTATCGTATCGTCAATTTTTCGTGCACGGGTAATGTATGTGATACATCCGTATTCTCCAAATGTATTTTCTATTGTTGAGAAGTCAAAATCACATTCTTTAATAATTCGAATAGCCTCTATATCATCTAAAATATCCTTATTTTTCTCACTGCCATATGCTCTTCCCCATAGTGGAATAAGCATCGTACCTTGTACGGATTGTAAATCTAATTCTTTAACCATGAAACAACCTCCGTTTAGTAATAAACAATATATTTAGTTGTTATTTAACATTTTTGAGAGCATTGTATTTGTTTTATATAGTCCATAAGTTAAATCCCGCCTATCTTCTTCAGATAACTTTTCGAGATTTACTGTGAAATTATTATATATTTGTTTCCATCTTTCATAATGTACTTTTTCAGCTTTTTCTGTTAGAGAGATTAATATAGCTCTTTTGTCTACCATATCTTGCTTTTTTATGATGTATCCGTTTTGTTCTAAGTTACGCACTGTTACACTTAATTGTTGTTTAGGGATGTTTAAATAACTAGCAATCATTTTTAAGTTTACAGGCACCTTTTGCTGGGCGATATACTCTACTACGTGTTGTTCTAAATGTGTAAATTCTGAGGATTTCTCCGATAGTAATTTAAAAGTACCTGACATATTTAATAATAAATTCATGTATTCGTTTAATAATTCGTTTTGGGTCATTGTTTTTGATTCCTTTATGAGTTTAGTAATTATTTTATTACTAAATTAACTATAATTCAATTTAAATTACTCTTTATAGTAAATAAAGGTTTACTAATAACTGTTTTTTAAAAGTTATGTGGACTGAATTATGAGGGGGCGATAAGTGGTTTTAGGCAAGGAGAATATAACCGAATATAAAATATTACTAAACATACGTAACTAATGAATACAATGTCTTTTTCAGTTATTATGTTGTAAATCATTTTATGATAAAATCTTTTACATAATTTAATAAAGGGGTAGTATTCTATGGGTTATTTCTCAAATGGTTTGTTAGTTGTGTTTGTGCTTATCGTATGTAGTTGTATAATTTTTGGTTAATAATATAATGAGAGTCTTATATAAAAGAAGTTATTTCAAGTGAGATAACTTCTTTTTATTTTATGTTGAGAAGGAATTCTATCTTTCTTATTGAAGTTTGTTCTAGTTATTTTCACGTCAATCGCAATTTTCATTAGGGGAATTTTATGAAACATTAACAAACTATAGAATAGGGAGTATTTACATGGAAAATAGTATACGCTACACAAGTGAACCTCCCACAGATTTTAATGGATTATTAGCCTTATACGAATCTTTAGGATGGAATTCTCTTAAATTAACGGTGGATGAATTGGAACAAATGTGTAAACAAAGTTGGTATGTAATATATGCATTTAAAGAGCAACAATTAATTGGTATGGGGCGTATTATATCAGATGGTATAATTACGGGCATTATTTGTGGTGTTTGTGTAATGCCAGAGTATCAGTATATTGGTATTGGAAAAGAAATAGTGAAACGATTAATCCATCACTGTGAACAAAACAAGGTTATCCCGCAACTTATGTGTGTGGAAAAATTGCAATCTTATTATGAATCTATAGGGTTTGAAGCATTCTCTATTGGGATGACAAAACATATTATGAGATAGCGGCGCTTTATATTTTCAGTTTACTCGTACATATTTTCAAACTGCAGTATAAAGGAGAGTTATTGTATGGAGATTGCTAAAGGAGTAGAAATGTTACAACTTGAGTTTCAAGAATTTATAATTCACCCAATTCTTTTATGGGATGATGAAATGGCAGTTTTAATAGATACTGGTTTCCCTGGACAATTTGAAGATATTCAAGTAGAGATGGAGAGAGTTGGGGTATCTTTTGATAAGCTAAAAGTTGTGATTTTAACGCATCAGGATATAGATCATATAGGTAGCCTGCCTGAATTATTGGAGAAAGGTGTAAACGATATTAAAGTTTATGCACACGAGCTAGATAAACCATATATTGAAGGGGAGTTTCCTTTATTGAAAGATGGACAAATAAAGAGTCCACCAAGTGGAAAAGTAAGTGATACTGTGATTGACGGGCAAGAACTTCCATATTGCGGTGGGATACTAATTCTACATACTCCAGGGCATACTCCGGGGCATATTAGTTTATATTTGAAACAAAGTAAAACTCTTATTGCAGGAGACTCGCTGTATAGTGTGAATGGAAAGTTAGGAGGAATTCACGCCCCAACAACTTTAAATATTAAAGAAGCGCAGCAGTCTTTGAAGAAGTATTTAAATTTAGAAATTAAAACGGTAGTTTGTTATCACGGGGGATTATGTAAGGAGAATATATATGAACAAATTCAAAAATTATAGAAGATGAAGATAATTTTTGAATTTGTTAATTAATGCTAAAGTATAATCTGATTATTAGTATATAAAAGGGCATGTTTGAAAAAAATTCAAACATGCTTTTTTATTAAAGGAAATCTGTTTAATATGAATGACCTAATCCGTTCCAATAAAAAGAAACGATTTCTTGTGCTAATTCATCTATATTTGTAAGAATAGGATTGTCATTTTCATCTTTAAAATTTCCAATTGATAATAAAGATACGAATGCATGAGCAGTAAATGTAGCATTTCCTTTCGGTATTTCTCCAAGTTGCATTGCATTATCGAGTGCTTTTTCTAATACTTCATACATGTTGTCTTCAGCATTTTTTAATTGTTTCAATTGTTCTTCAGATAAAGATAGTTTTGCATCTTTCATAAAATTCTTCATATCAATATCCATCGTTGCGTGTAAGTAGATTTTAGCGAAGTCCAATAATCTTTCTTTTAAAGTCTTATTTGTAGAAAGGATTTGAGACATATTTTCTCGTATACGTACCATCATTTGAATCATAGTAGCGGTAAATAAATCTGCTTTTGTTGAATAGTAATAGTAGACGGTTGCTTTCGTAACACCACAAACTTTTGCGACTTCATCCATGGAAACGACTTGATAATTTTGAGTAAGAAATAGCCGAGTTGCCACTTCCAAAATGGTTTCTTTTGTGGATTTTGTATTTTTATTTTGACGAGGCCTTCCAAGAGGACGTTGTTTTTGTTCCAAATCTATTCGCTCCTGACATGTATTGTTGAGATAATTATAACACAAATTTTTATTCATTCTTGATTAATTAACCGACCAGTATATATAATTAATAGTGGAAGAGAAAAGGAAGGTGGGTTTTTATGAAAAAGCACCCGTTACATATGTTAGGGAGGCTTGTAGCAGGGAAGCATACGCAATGGATAACTTTATCGGTATGGATTCTTATTACATTAGTACTTTCATTTACGTTACCACAAGTAAACAGTACGAAAGAACCGAATCCGAAAAATTTACCTGAAACAGCTATGTCACAGCAAGCGGAAGCACTTATGAAAAAAGAGTTTCCGAATAATGCGGGGAATCCTTTGTTAGTAGTATGGTATAGGGATGGTGGATTACAGTCACAAGATTATAAACTGATACAAGACGTTTATAAAGAGTTAAAAGCTAGTCCTTTAAAGGAACAATCAACGTTACCACCATTTGATACCATCCCGGAACAAGTATTATCAAAAAGTGCATCACAAGATGGTACCTCATTTGTTACACCAGTATTCTTTAATAAATCGGCTGGAACAGATATATTAAAAGGAAATCTTGAAGATTTAAGAAAGATAGTGAATAGTAAGGTCGATGAAGATCCATTCAAACAAAAAATAAGTGACTCTGGTTTACATGTTCGATTATCTGGACCTGTAGGTATTCAAACAGATGCAGTTAGTTTATTTAGTCAAGCAGATGTGAAATTGTTAGTTGCTACTGTATTACTCGTATTGGTTCTATTAATTTTACTGTACCGTTCACCAATTTTAGCAATTTTACCTTTACTTGTTGTTGGCTTTGCATACGGTATTATTAGTCCGACACTTGGTTTTTTAGCTGATCACGGATGGATTAAAGTAGATGCACAGGCGATATCAATTATGACTGTACTATTGTTTGGTGCTGGGACGGATTATTGTCTATTTTTAATTTCGAGATATCGAGAATACTTGCTAGAAGAAGAAAGTAAGTATAAGGCGCTACAACTTGCAATTAAAGCTTCTGGCGGGGCAATAATAATGAGTGCGTTAACTGTTGTACTTGGGTTAGGAACATTATTACTTGCTCATTATGGTGCCTTTCATCGATTTGCAGTGCCATTTAGTGTTGCTGTATTCATAATGGGAATTGCTGCTTTAACAATTTTACCAGCGTTATTATTAATTTTCGGTAGAGCTGCATTCTTCCCGTTTATACCGAGAACCGCTTCGATGAATGAGGAATTTACAAGAAAGAAAAAGAGAGTCGTAAAAGTTAAAAAATCAAAAGGCGCCTTTAGTAAAAAACTTGGAGATGTGGTAGTACGAAGACCGTGGACAATCATTATGCTCACTGTATTTGTATTAGGTGGATTGGCTTCATATGTACCACGTATTCAATACACATATGACCTATTAGAATCGTTTCCAAAAGATATGCCTTCACGCGAAGGGTTTACGTTAATTAGTGATCATTTTTCAGCTGGTGAATTAGCGCCAGTAAAAGTTGTTGTTGATACGAAAGGAAAAGAGCTTCCTATTAAACAAGAACTCGAGAAGTTTTCTTTCGTAAAAACAGTGAAAGATCCAAAAGAGGGGAAAGAAAATAAGCAAATTAAAATGTATGAGGTTTCTTTAGCTGAAAATCCATACTCCATTGAAGCGTTAGATCAAATTCCTAAATTGAAAAACAGTGTAGAAAAAGTATTAAAAAATGCTGGGGTTAGTAATGCAGAAGAACAACTATGGATTGGCGGAGAAACAGCGTCATTATATGATACTAAGCAAATTACGGAACGTGATGAAGCAGTTATCATTCCAGTAATGATTAGTATTATAGCTTTACTATTACTTGTTTACTTACGATCGATTGTTGCGATGATTTATTTAATTGTAACTGTTGTATTATCATTTTTCTCTGCATTAGGAGCAGGATGGATATTACTTCACTTCGGTATGGGAGCACCGGCCATTCAAGGCGCAATACCGTTATATGCATTTGTATTTTTAGTTGCTTTAGGTGAAGATTATAATATCTTTATGGTTTCAGAAATATGGAAAAACAGAAAGACACAAAATCATTTGGATGCAGTAAAAAATGGGGTTATACAAACAGGTAGTGTCATTACATCAGCAGGTTTAATTTTAGCAGGAACTTTTGCGGTATTAGGTACACTTCCAATTCAAGTTCTTGTTCAATTTGGTATTGTAACTGCAATTGGTGTATTACTAGATACGTTTATTGTAAGACCATTACTTGTACCAGCAATAACAGTTGTTTTAGGTCGCTTTGCTTTTTGGCCAGGGAAACTTTCGAGAAAGAGTGAAGAGATACAAAAAGTGGATGCATAGTTGAAAAAGCCAAGGATATTTTCCTTGGCTTTTTTCAATGTAATTAATTTTTTGAAGTCAAATCATCAGATGTAGTATGATCAGCATCTTCAATAGCAGTTTCTGGCATTCCATATAAGCCGTTCATTGCTTGTTCTTCGATAGTAAGATTTGCAGTATTATTATTTTGAATAGATGTAGCGTTTTCGATAATATTTTCTTTTTTATTTATATTTTTGTTATTCATGTATGAATCCTCCAAATTTCATTTGATTTATTTATAGTATGTGGTTGGATTTCAAGAAATATGTGAATAGATTTTTGCAGACGTTATATAATTAAATAAAAACTTGAGGATAAATTTAAATTGTAAGGAGTGAATAGGTGTGGTGAAAACAAGAAAGTTAGCCTTCTAAAATAAAATGACATTTTAGGAGGCTATTAAAATGAGGTTTCATATAATTGACAGAGAAAACTGGAATAGAGAGCAGTATTTTGAACATTATCTAAAGTTGAAATGTACATTTAGTATGACTGTGAATGTTGATATCACAAGGTTATTAAAGGAATTACATCAAAAGGGAATAAAATTTTATCCCGTTTTTATATACTTAATTTCTAAAGTAGTAAATAATCATAAAGAATTTCGAACATCTTTTAATGATGAAGGAGCTTTAGGATATTGGGAGGAAATGATCCCAAGTTATACAATCTTTCATAAAGATGATAAATCTTTTTCAAGTATATGGACGGATTATTCTAGTGATTTTCACATTTTCTATAAAAACTATGAAGAGGATATGAGGTTGTATATTAATGTTCATGGTCTCTTCACGAAAGAAAACATTCCTCCCAATGTTTTTCCGATTTCTAGCATACCTTGGGCTAGTTTTACTGGATTTAATCTAAATATTAATAATGAGGGTGATTTTCTATTACCAATTATAACTTGTGGGAAATATTTTAACGAAGAGAATAAGGTTATGTTACCAGTTTCATTGCAAGTACATCATTCGGTTTGTGATGGGTATCATGCAAGTCGATTCCTAGAGGATTTACAGCAACTAATTAGTAATTGTAACAAATGGCTTAAGTAATTATTATTTTTTAATGAGAATAAGTTTTGATATTTAATAGATAAAGTAGAAAATAAAAAGAAGAGCATCTGTATATTTTACAGATGTTTTTCTTTTTATACATGTATATTATTTTTTTTGGTGGAAAATATAGATGTATTCGTAGTTTAATAGAAGAGAGATTAATAGTTTGAAGTTTCTCTATTTTTAAATAAATACAAAAGTTGAATGATTTATCGGTTTTAATAGGAGGGGAAAGTAGAATGGAATTTTTACGTATTGAAAATGATGAGGTTTTAATCAATAATATGGCACAGTTATATTGTAAAGCATTAGAGAAAACAAATTTCAATGAAATGATTGAGCGAATGAAAAGACATGTAGAATATACAGATTTTAAAGGTATAGTAGCAATAAATGATGAAAATGAAGTGGTTGGTTTTACTTATGGTTATCGCTCATTAGAAGGACAGTACTATAATCAATTAATGAGAGAAGCGTTGAATCTAGAGCAAGTAGAAGAGTGGTTACAAGATTGTTTTGAATTTGTAGAGTTAGCAGTTCATCCACAATATCAAAATGAAGGTCTTGGAACAAAATTACATAATGAATTACTAAAAGGGATTTCAAATAGAACGAGTGTTTTAACAACGCAAATAAATAATGAAAAAGCGCGTTCGTTATATGAAAGATTAGAGTGGGTAAATATATTGGAGCCATTCCATCCAAGTAAAAATGATGTTCCATATATAATAATGGGAAAAACATTAAAAACAAAAGTGAATTGATAATTATTTTGTTCGCAAAGGTTATTATCTTGTAATAATAAAGGGGAAAACAAAAATGACAATAATATCTATAGAAAAAGCGACTATTGTAGATGCTGAAAAATTAACAGAAATAATGACAAGAACATTTGATGAAGAAGCAAAACGATGGCTATGTGGTCAAGGTAATGTTATTGACTATAACATCCAACCACCAGGTTATTCTTCAGTAGAAATGATGAGATATTCAATTGAAGAATTGGATTGTTACAAAGTGATAATGGATGGAAAAATAATCGGGGGAATTATAGTTACGATCTCAGGTAAATCATATGGCCGAATTGATCGTATTTTTGTAGAGCCTGTTTATCAAGGAAAAGGAATTGGATCAAATGTTATTAAATTAATAGAAGCGGAATATCCAAGTATAAGGATTTGGGATCTCGAAACATCGAGTAGACAAATTAATAATCACCATTTTTATAAAAAGATGGGCTACCAAACAATTTTTGAATCAGAAGATGAGTATTGTTACGTGAAAAGAATAGGGACGAGCTCAAACAAAGAAACTGTATTTAAAAATAAAGATATGAAAAATAGCCAATACGAAAACTGTAATTTGGTTAATACAGAATATTATCAAGTAAATTTAAAAAATAGTGCATTTGTTGGTAGTAATATAATGCATATGAATATGAGTAATTGTAATGTAAGTCAATCTAAGTTTAGAAATATAAACTTTAAAAGATCTTTATTTGCAGATTTAAATCTTTCCGGTAGTAAATTTAATTTGGTGACATTAGGTGGAGTGCAATTCAACAATACAAGTCTTGGAGAAGATAATTATCCTATTTCATTTAATAGATGTGATTTAGAAGGTAGTACGATAAGTAATAGTAATCTAAAAAATATGGAAATAGAAAATTGTGATATAACCGGTATGAAAATAAATGGTATTCCAATTGAAAAACTGCTTGCGTTATATAATAAAGTAAAAATTTAACCGGTATATAATGTAGATAAGTTGTTCGAAAATCTAATATTATACCGAAATAATTATGTAAAAATAACATAAAGAAATAAAGGAGAGAAGGGGGTTCATGCAGGAGGATAGAAAATAGTATTGTTATGAATATGGAGGGAAGAAAATATGACGATCAAAGTAAGAGCGGTAGAAATACAAGATGCTAGAGCGATTCACCGTATATGCATACAAGATGACGTTTTACCTTATATGGTTTTCTTACCTAGCATGCGTGTAGATGCGATGGAAAATAGAATTCGAAATTTAGCTTCAAATCAATTTGAATTTGTTGCAGAGTATGATGGGGAAGTTGTAGGATTTGTTGGGCTAACCCAAAGTCCTGGACGTAGATCTCATTCGGGTGATTTGTTTATCGGGGTAGATAGTGAATATCATAATAAAGGCATTGGAAAAGCTCTTCTTACAAAAATACTTGATTTGGCTGATAATTGGTTAATGTTAGAGAGAGTAGAACTAGGTGTTTTAGAAACGAATCCGAAAGCGAAATCTCTATATGAAAAATTCGGATTTGTAGAAGAGGGAGTAAAGATAGGGAATTTGAAGGCTCACGGAAAGTTTATTAATGAAATTATGATGAGTCGTTTTAGACCTGACGGTTTAATCGTACATAATGGATAGTGAAAGCATGACAGTATAATGTCATGCTTTTTTGAAAAATTCTTTGTTATAGTATATTGTTTTTATATTTGTAAGATTTTACATACGTATTTTGCTTTTACTAATTATGTAAATAGGCTATACTAAAATACATACATTTTAGTATTGGAGAGAGAAGTAAAAAGACATGGAATTAGTAAAATTGGAAAAAGTAATTGAAATAAAGAAAGAAGAACTTTTATATTTAGTATCGGATTACGGAATTCAACATGAAAAAGTATTGGCATTAAGTCAAGAAATAGACAAATTGATTAATTACTTTATGTTTTTAAAATAGGAAGAACTATGACATGATGTGAAAATGTTATAGTTCTTTTTTATTTGGAAATTCAGATGTATATTCTATATACTGATAATAGATGGAATATTCTGTTTTGTCGGAGGGGAATATATGATATTACATACACACATTTCGGGTGAAGGAGAACCAATTATACTTTTACACTCTGGAGGTATGACAGGTTTAGTAGAATATGAAGAGCAGGCAGCACTTTTTGGAGAACAAAATTATCAAGCCATTCGCCCTGATTTAAGAGGGCATGGAAGATCAGGGGGGACATTGGAGAATTATTTCCTACGTTCTGTTAAGGATTTGCGTGATACGTTAGAGCATTTACAAATTGATAGATGTCATATAGCTGGTGTTTCACTAGGAGGATTAGTCGCTTTATTATTTGCAAAAAAGTATCCAGAGAAAGTGAGAACATTAACTTTTTCAGGTATATTTCCAGTTAAGAGGGATAATTGGGAAGAGTCATTGGAGTATGAAGCGAAGTGTCATCAGCAATTGATGAAAAATGAAGAAGTTGTAACGTATATGAATCAAATTCATGAAAAAAGTGATTGGAAAGCATTGCTTGAATCGTGGCAAGTTAAAGATTGGTACCCTTTCGATGAAACTGGTGATGTAGTGAATCTTCAAATACCTACACTTTGTATTGCTGGGGGAGATTCAGAAGATGAAGTTACAGCTGCTACAACGTTCAAACAATTAAACGGAAATATTCATATTGCCGTTATTCCGTTTGCTGGTCATTTAGTGCATAATAATCAACCGAAAATTTATTCGGATATATTGTCTAATTTCTTACAGAATGCGCAAGTTGCTAGTCGAATATAAGGATTTTTGGGTATAATAATAAAGGAATTATTAATTGTATCGGTTAGGAGCGCAATACATATGAAAACAGTTGTTGTTATCGGTGGAGGTATAACAGGACTTTCTACTATGTTTTATTTAGAAAAATTAAAAAAGGATTATAGTATAGATTTGAATTTAATTCTTGTAGAAAAAGAAGAGTACCTAGGTGGTAAAATCCATAGTGTAGAAGAAAAGGATTTTATTATGGAATCCGGAGCAGATTCTATCGTTGCTCGTAATGAACATGTCATGCCGCTTATAAAGGATTTAAATTTAGAAGAAGAAATGGTGTATAACGAAACGGGTATTTCTTACATATATTCTGATAATACTTTACATCCAATTCCTTCTGATACTATATTTGGGATACCGATGAGTGTCCAGTCGTTGTTTAGCAGTACGCTAGTATCAACGAAAGGGAAAATTGTTGCTTTAAAAGATTTCATAACGAAAAATAAAGAGTTTACGAAGGATACTTCTCTTGCTGTATTTTTAGAAAGCTTTTTAGGGAAAGAGTTAGTAGAAAGACAAATTGCTCCGGTGCTTTCAGGTGTATATTCCGGAAAATTGAATGAGCTTACTATGGCGTCTACACTACCGTATTTACTGAATTATAAAAATAAATATGGAAGTATTATTAAAGGTTTTGAAGAGAATAAAAAACAGTTTCAATCAGCAGGAAATAAAAAGTTCGTATCATTTAAAGGTGGATTATCTACGATTATTGATCGTTTAGAAGAAGTGCTGACTGAGACGGTTGTTAAGAAGGGTGTTGTAACGACAGCTGTAAGTAAACAAGGTAATCGTTATGAAGTCTCCTTTGCAAATCAAGAATCAATCCAAGCTGATTATGTTGTTTTAGCAGCTCCGCATGATATCGCAGAAACTTTATTACAGTCTAATGAGTTAAACGAGCAGTTTCATACATTTAAAAATTCATCACTTATAAGTATTTACTTAGGATTTGATATACTAGATGAACAATTACCAGCGGACGGCACAGGATTTATCGTAACAGAAAACAGTGATTTACATTGTGATGCTTGTACATGGACAAGTCGGAAGTGGAAACATACATCTGGAAACCAAAAGCTATTAGTGAGAATGTTTTATAAGAGCACTAACCCAGTATATGAAACGATTAAAAATTATAATGAAGAAGAACTAGTACGAGTCGCTTTATATGATATTGAAAAGAGTCTCAGAATTAAAGGTGAACCAGAAGTAGTTGAAGTGACAAAATGGAAAGATTTAATGCCGAAATATCATTTAGAACATAATCAAGCAGTTCAAACATTACAAGAAAAAATGAAGGATCTATATCCTAATGTATACTTAGCGGGTGCCTCATATTACGGTGTCGGCATTGGTGCGTGTATTGGAAATGGAAAGAACACTGCAAATAAGCTAATTGCAACATTAAATGAACCGACAAATTAATATAGCATATATAAATAAAATGTCCCTCCGTTATATTGGAGGGACATTTTATTTATTTTACTTGAATTGAGATCTTTTGATTCGTTTTATGATTCTCAGTAATCGTTAATGTTATGTTACCGGATTCTTTAAATGAATATGATGAGAGTTGATAAAGCTCTTTTATACCATGTTTCTCTTTTAATTTATTGGCAGGAATTAATGTAATGTTCGGTTTCCATGTTTCCTGTTTACCAGAAGGATAGTTTACTATTATTTCTGGATTATTTAATTGCATTTGTTTCCAAGAGGCAAAATGTAGCTTAACTTCTGTATCTTTTTTTAGTAATTCTTCTGAGAAATATCCAAGCTCTCCAACATTACCGAAAACAGTAAAGTTTTGATTTTGAAGTGTGATATCTAAATGTTTAGGTTGATATGTTGCTGCGTGATAGATTCCATATGAAAGAGAAAGAGTAGCGGCGATTAAAATGCTGATTGAAAATGTTTTAAAGCTATTGCCTTTAAAACTAGTCATCATGAATGAGTTTGGGGCGAACTTTTTCGCAAATAAAAATATGAGTAATATGAGTAAGAGGGATAAGCTGATGAATATATACAAAGGAAATTTACACCTCCACAATAAAATAATGTATCAACTATATTTTACCATAAATGTATGGGGTAGGGTGTTGTTTTAGAAGGGAAAAGTGAGTATGGAATAAAGAGATGGTCAGTGTACTATGATCATCTCTTTATTTTTTCTCATCATGTGAAAGCAAGAAGGGTTACTCTTAGTTCGTATTGAATTAAGAGGGTAGGCTACTCTTGAAATATTTGATTAATGAGACATTGAGGACTTTCCTAATTATAAATATGTTTTCTGCTATAATGAATAAGTAGAAAGAAAGGAGTGATCCTATGGCATTTCCTATATTAGAAACAGAACGTTTGCGTTTAGTTGAAATAGAACAATCTTATTGTCAAAAAATATTTGAAATCTTTTCATTGGATGAGGTAACGTGTTTTTACGGTATGAATTCTTTTACGGAGTTTGGACAAGCTTCACGTATGATTGAATCTTTTTCAAAAAATTATTTTGAGAAAAAGGCAATACGATGGGGGATTGTATTAAAAGAAACAAATGCTTTAATAGGTACAATTGGATTAAATAATTTACAATTATGGAGTAAACGATCTGAAATTGGATATGACTTACATCCTCGTTATTGGGGGAATGGTTATGCGTCAGAAGCAGCCAGGGAAATTATTCATTATGGATTTCAAGATTTAGGCTTATTTAGAATTGGTGCTATTACATACCCTGAAAATGTTACTTCTTGTAAAATGTTATCTAAAATAGGCTTTCATAAAGAAGGGTTATTACGTGGATATATTCATCAAGGAAATAAGCAACATGATGCATTATTGTATTCTATAGTTCGAACGGATGTTGAAGTTATAAATTTATAATAAAAAACCCCTCTTAAATAAGAGGGGTTAAGTAAAAATTAACCTAACTTAGGTAATAAACGTTCTCCGCTTTTCATGCTACTTTTACATAAAGGGCATTTAGGCTCTTCTTCAAATGAAAAGTTCTTTCTCATCCATCCTAAACAATCCTCTGCTTCACATTCCCAGACAGGGGTTTGTTCTGGTGGTACTTCTGCTACATCGTTCTTTCGATTGCGATACATGTAACCACTCCTTTTATGTAAAAAATTTTAGTTATATATTAAAAAGGTTGTTAACCGTGCTGGTAACAACCTTTTTATTGTTTGAATTATAGCTTTACAACGTTTTTAGCTTGAGGTCCACGGTTACCGTCTTCAACTTCGAAGCTAACTTCTTGACCTTCGTCAAGAGATTTGAAGCCGTCGCCAGTGATAGCTGAGAAGTGAACGAATACGTCGTTGCCACCTTCAACTTCGATGAAACCGAAACCTTTTTCGCTGTTAAACCATTTTACTTTACCTGTTAATGTCATGGTAATGCCTCCTAAAAATTAAAAAGATTACAATATGTTCGGCCTTATTTGAATGAAAAATAAAATTTCACATATTATCAAAAACCCATAAGGAATATAAAATGTTCCTGATTGATACTTGATAATATGCAAAGAAAAGATACTGTTAAATTGACCTTAATTACTATCTTACAACAAATGGTGGGAAATAGCAAGTGCTGGTAATACCAGTGTGAAATAGGATGGTAAAAGACACAAAAACATCTCTTTTATTTATATATTATTCCTAATTTTGGTTTATGCTAAACTAAGAACATTTTTATTGGAAAATTTTATTAGTGAATCTATAGTATAAGAATAGTGTTGATGTATTTGTTAAGGAGGCGAGAATATTGCAGTCTAATCAATTTAAAATAATTGAAGCAGCCAAAGAAGGAAGAAGAAAAGTTCATCCAGTATTTGCTGTTATACTTGCAATTGTATTTTTAACTTTAGGTGAATTGTTCATGTTATTTATGTTGTTTTTACCGAAAGCAGAAACGCTTTTAATGAAAGCAATTTATAGTGATATTGAAATGATATTGACGTTTGGCGGAGCTATATTTTTTGTTTTTTTATGGATTAGATTTGTAGAGAAAAGATCAATTTCATCCATTGGATTTTGGAGAAATCAGTGGATAAGAAAATATTTAAGAGGTGCATTAATAGGTTTTGTTTTTATTTCAATACCAGTCATGCTACTTTTATTAACTGGAAATGTACAACTACAAATGCAACACATTACACCAACCGCTATACTTGGAATTGTGGGATCTTTAGTTGCTTTTTTAATACAAGGTGCAACAGAAGAAATTGTTGTTCGGGGTTGGTTATTTCCAGTTCTTTCTGTTAGAAGTCGTATATGGGTCGGTATTGTTGTAACTTCATTTTTATTTGGTTTTCTTCATTTACTAAATCCAGGTATTACAATTCTTTCAATATCGAATATAATATTAGTTGGTGCGTTTGCAGCTTTTTACGTTTTGAAAGACAGTAGTCTTTGGGGGATATGCGCATGGCATTCCATTTGGAATTGGGCACAATATAACGTATTTGGTTTTGCAGTTAGTGGGATGACAATGTATTCTACACCAATTTTTAACCCTGTAACAAGTGGATCGGAATTCCTTCATGGAGGCTCGTTCGGAATTGAAGGGAGTATCATTACAACAATAATGCTCTCCATCGCTTCAATTGTTTTATGGAAACAGTTATGGGGGAGAAAAGCGAAACAACGAGATTTTAGTTAATGAAAGAGGGAGAAACTATGGGGATTATAGCGTTTGAGGGAGCAAGTGCGGTTGGTAAGAGCACAACGTGTCTTGAGTTAGAAAAGAATTATGGTGCTTATATTATACCTGAAGTGAATTTATTATTTGAAAGACCAAAAAATGAACATAGAACATGGTATTTTGAAAAACAAGTAGAGCGCTGGAAAATAGCAATGCAGAAGTCAGAGCAATATAAATTAATAATACTTGATGGAGACATTTATCAGCCGCTTAGTTATAATTGGTGTTTCCATTTTGAAATATTTGATCAGCCATTATCTTTAATAGAAAACTTTTATAAAGAAAAGCTGATTAATAGGGAAATTGGTTTTCCTGATCAATATTTTTATTTATATACGAATGATGAAGAACTTAGAAAACGGAAAGAATTTGACGAGACAAAAAGAAGAAGAAACTTTGAAAAACATTTACATATATCAAAATCGTTTCAACGTTATTATGAAAATTTAAATACCGTTACAGACGGGTACTGCAAAATAATTGAAGCGAAAAGTGTAAAAACGAATGAACTAGAAATTGTAAATAACTTAAACATTTTGCATGTGTGTGAAGAGAGTCGTTTTGATGTTTCGAGGTTAGATGCGATTACGAAGTGGTTAAAAGAAAATCGCGCGTAAAAAGAACGAGTACCTTATAAGGTACTCGTTCTTTTTATGCATATTGAATATGTAAGTTCGTTTCATAAATTGTTTTTAAAATTTGTAAGTTTGCTTGTTCATTTTTCTGAATAGCATTTTTATATTTAGGTAAGAAGAGTTGAGAAGGATAAACTGGGAGTTCACCGCAAATATCAATACCATAGATAGATTTATTCATAATTAGAGAATGAATAAATTGTAAAAGTCTAGATAATTTCATGTGCCCTTGATCCCAATTGGTAATAGTAACTTTTGGATCTAAAACATCCTTATCAATGCTTACATATATTGTTTCTGTATGAATATGTGAAAGTATTACATGTATGGATACTTCATGTGATATATCAATCGGAAAAACTTCTACGTATGGACAATCATTAGAATGAATTGTTAGAGAAGAAGGTCCAATAATGATTACCTTCGTTAAATTATCATTATTTCGAAGAGAAAATGATACCCAAGATCCACAGGAAATAAGAGTCTGTTCATTCACTCCCTTTAAGTTCATATCAGTATGATGATCAAATAGTATAAGGGTAAAAGGTTTGTCCATTTCTTCTAATAATAAATAAGATACATAATGATAATTTCCAGATCCTATAAAAGTAATCCCTTTATTCTTTCTACGATTTAATGCTCTTTTTATATGCATTAAAGAAGTGTTTTCGCAATATAGATTTGAGTGTTCTAAATGAGTAAAATCAATATCTTCATGTGAATAAGAATGTAGTTTATTTTGTAATAAATACGTATCATCAAAGTTTAAAAAAGTTAAACCGTTATGCAATAAACTCATATTTATTCATCTCCTTTAAATATAAGGCTATCATTTATTTTTATAAAATTAAAATGAAATGCTTTGAGTGGAATTAATATTTGGAAAAGATAGTGATTTTAACAGAATAATCTTTCAATTAAAAAAGAAAAGGAATACAATATAAGGAAATATGTATGTACTTCAGGAAATGAAAAATATGTAACAAATGGAAATGATATTTGAAATTAAATTGAGACAAAAAGAAAGTTGAGATTAACTATCCGCAGAAGCTCTGGTGATCCAAAAAAATAACCAATATTTCGAATTATCATTTGTGAAAGGAGAATAAAGCTAAGTATGAAAAAGATTATTATTTCAGATCTTGATGGTACTTTATTAAGAAGTGACAAAACAATTTCAGAGAAATCTATTAATATTTTAAGGGAATGTAAAAATAATGGGGACGAATTAATTTTTGCTACAGCAAGGCCGCCAAGAGCTATAAAACAATATATTCCCAACGTGTTAAAAAGTGAGATTATCATTTGTTATAACGGGGCTTTAGTTCTTAAAGGCAATGATATTTTATATGAAATGAAGATTTCTAAAAATGACATTTTAGAAATCATAGAAATAGCAACAAAGTATAATCTTCATCAGATTTGTCTTGAAATAGGTGATAAGTTGTATTCCAATTTTGATGTTACTGATTATTTTGGTAATGTACCATGTGAAATTATGGATGTAAGAGATTTGAACTTTGAAAAAGCTTCTAAAGCAATTATTTGTACTAAAGGTTCAATAAACAAGGAATTCATTAAAGAATTGCCTGATGAATGCAGGGGAGTCATTACAGATGATGGGACATTGTGTCAAATTATGCATGCAGAAGTTTCAAAATGGAATAGTATTCAATATGTTCTACAGCACTTAAATCGAGACGTATCTGAAGTTATTGCCTTTGGAGATGACTACAATGATATGGAGATGATAGAGAAATGTGGGATTGGTGTAGCGATGAGTAACGCTGTTGAGGAATTAAGGGCAGTCGCTAAATATATTGCTAAAAGTAACGATGAGGATGGAGTTGCTACATTTTTAGAAAGTAAAAGTTATGTTTATGTTAACTAGTATGAAAAAAATTGTAGTAAGCAGCGAAAAAAAAGAGATGCTGCATCTGTTTTTGATAAATAGATATTATGAATGAGATATGCGGGAGGAAACAAGCAAGATGAAAACATTCTTTAAAATAATTGGAATTATAGCTGGCATGGCGGTAATTGGAGTAGGTTTAACATATGGTATGCTGTATTATTTGAATAATAGTAAACCAGCTGCGAAAAAGGCATCACCAGCTGCTCCTGCAGCAGAAGTGCTGGCTGATAGTAATGTAAAAGCTGAAGATGCAAAGCTTTTAGAAAATGGCAATCATTCATTACCGAATAGCGGTTTTAATAAAAATTTTAAATGGACAGATGAGAACATACAGACAGCATTACATGAAATGGCACATCAAAAAACGAAGGCTGATCAAAAATGGGGGTATATTTTTATTACACAAGAAAGAATTGAAAGTTTGCTTGATATTGTAAAAAGTAATGATCTAGTACAAGGAACTACATATGCAGACATTTTAGAGAGATGGAAACAAGGAAAATATGAAAAGATGGATGAGGATCATAATAAGATTTGGAAATTACAAAGCGGGAATTTAGGAGAAGGAAAAGGAGTAATGTCAGAAGCGGAACAAAAAGAGTTAATTAATCAAGTGTTTATGCAAAAAGGTACATATTCAGGTAGTAAATTAATTGCAGGTGGAGAACAGACTAATAAATAAGAAGTATGTTGATTTTGAAACACCTTTGTTGTTATGCATACAAAGGTGTTTTTGTTGACACAAGAAATAAATGGGAATATGATTCATATATGAAATAAATTAGAGGGGCTTACATATGAATAACAGAGAGCTTTACGGTAATATTCGTGATGTTTATCATTTACTCCAAAAAAATCTAGATAAAGCAATTGAACAGTATGATATAAGTTACGTACAATTTGGAGTGATTCAAGTACTCGCAAAATCTGGGAAAGTATCTATGTCAAAGTTAATTGAAAACATGGGATGTGTTCCAAGTAATATGACAACAATGATTCAACGGATGAAGCGTGATGGTTACGTAATGACAGAGAAGAACCCGAATGACCAACGTGAAACGCTCGTTTATTTAACTAAAAAAGGTGAAGAGACGAAAAAGCAAGTCGATGTGCAATATAGTGATTTTTTAAAAGAGAATTGTGGTTGTTTTACGAAAGAAGAAGAAGGGATTTTAGAGGATTTATTATTAAAGTGGAAGAAGCACTTGAATTAAATATAGTAAAAATGTAACACTCTGTTACATTTTTATTTATATAAATACTTCATATATGAAATAAAATGTAGAGTAGTAAAAATTGAAGAAGGGGTCATAATAAAGAATTATTTCATATATGAAATAAAGGGGAGTTATATATGGAGTTAAAGTCAATGATACGCATTTTGGCAATTGTAGCTTTTTTTGTTGGATTAGATTCATTATTAGTGGCACCTTTATTACCAGTAATTACAGAAACAATTAGTATTCCTGATGGAAGTGGAGGGTTATTAATTACTATTTATGCACTTTGTTATGGAATAACTGCACCTGTATTTGGAACGATGTCTGACAGAGTTGGAAGGAAACGTATGATCATAATAGGATTTACTATTTTCTCTATTTCTACATTTTGTACGGGATTAGCGAAGAGTTTTGAAATTCTTTTATTATTTCGCGGCCTAACAGGTTTATCTGGTGCGATGATTATGCCAAGTGTTTTTGCATTAGTAGGTGATAAAGTTACATATGAGTCAAGAGGAAAAGCGATGGGAACGATTATGGGAGCAATGGTAGGTTCGACAGTCATTGGAGTACCTATAGGTGCATTTTTATCTGAAGTAGGAAATTGGCAATGGACATTTTATAGTATAGGACTATTAACTTTATTTCTTACATTACTAGTTAATCGCATATTAAGAAATGAAAAACAGAGAAACGATGTGCATGTTTCTATAGCGAAAACGTTAAGTGCACCACTTAAAATGGTTTTAGTAAATGGTTCAGTTTTATTTGCATTATTAGCAACGTTTCTATGGACAATTGGATTACACGGCATGTTTTCGTACATAGGTGTTTATTATGGGAATAATTTTGGCCTTTCCGTTGGTGAAATAGGTATTGTAATCTTTTTGGCGGGAGTTGGTAGTGTAGCTGGTAACATTTTGGGTGGGAAGTTAGCTGATAAAATAGGAAAGAAGAATGTTATATCCATTGCGAGTATTGTAACCTCAATAAGTGTAATATTATTCTCGCTTTCCATAGAAAATCTAGTAATTGCAATTACTTTACATATCATTTGGAGTTTATTTATTGGATTTGGCCAAGCATCATTAACGGCACTAATTTCAGAATTAAAACCAGATGTGCGGGGGACTGTGATGGCATTAAATAGTTCTGCCATGTATATTGGGATGACTATTGCTTCTGGCTTAGCGTCGCTTACCGTAAGTAATGGATTTCCGTTTTCTTCTTTAGGAATAATGTGTGCAATTGCTAGTTTACTCGTCCTTCCGATTATATTTGTTCTAGTTAAAGGAAAAGCATTATCTAATAAAAAGAAGATGACTATATAAGTAGTATGAAAGAAAACGTGGATTGATATTCTTCAAAGGATTTCAATTCATGTTTTCTTTCATATTCTTTTTATACTTTCATCACTTTTAAGAGTGAAAGAAACGACTGTACTACAGGGGAAATCCATCTAGATTTATGATAGATTATATGACTTTGAATAACAGTTGACGTTTCGATAGGCTGAAAACAGAGTTGCTCTTTTTGACAACTTTCTTGTACAACGATGTAAGGAAGAATTGAAATTCCTAACTCACACATAACGGACTGTTTAATAACTTCAACGTTGGAAGTTTCAAATGTTTTAGCTGGAATATTCCCGCTTTGACGTAAAAAACGATCTACCATTGGTCTATAACCGCAGGTTTGTTCAGTAAAAATAAATAGCTTTGAAGGGGTAGATATTGCTTTTTTAGCGCTGGGGGAGAAGTTTCTAGACAATTTGTAAATCAAGCTGTCTCTAGCGGTGCAATCGTAATTGACAACACTAGTGAATACCGAATGGCACCTGATGTACCTCTTGTTGTTCCGGAAGTAAATGCGCACACTTTAAAGGAACATAAAGGTATAATAGCAGTTCCGAATTGTTCAGCATTACAGATGGTAATAGCTCTTCAGCCAATATGAAAAGTATTCGGATTAGAACGAATTATCGTTTCAACTTATCAAGCTGTATCGGGTTCTGGTATTCATGCGATTCAAGAATTAAAAGAACAGGCTAAGTCAATACTTGCAGGTGAAGAAGTGGAGAGTACCATATTACCAGCGAAAAAAGATAAAAAACATTATCCAATTGCATTTAATGTACTTCCTCAAGTAGATATATTTACGGATAATGATTTCACCTTTGAAGAAGTAAAGATGATTCAAGAAACAAAGAAGATTTTAGAAGACCCCAACTTGAAAATGGCAGCTACTTGTGTGCGCGTTCCGGTTGTATCAGGTCATTCGGAAGCGGTTTATATAGAACTTGAAAAAGAAGTAACTGTTGCAGAAATTAAAGAAGTACTGCTTGATGCACCAGGTGTTATTTTGCAAGATAACCCTAGTGAACAGCTGTATCCAATGCCATTATATGCAGAAGGGAAAATAGATACATTTGTCGGAAGAATTAGAAAAGATCCTGATATGCCAAACGGATTCCATCTTTGGATTGTCTCCGATAATTTATTAAAAGGTGCGGCGTGGAACTCGGTTCAAATTGCAGAAACGATGGTGGAAGAGGGAATCATTTAGTATTAAGGAAACTAGGGAACTGTTAAAGATTACAGTTTCCTAGTTTTTATTTTATAACTGTTCGCTTTATTCCAACCACATTTGATTTGAAAGACAGTAAAAAACATCAAGAATGAATACAGTTTATTTGGTACGATATGGATAAATTCAATAAGGGGGAATTAGATGTATCAAGTAAAGGGGTATTTTTCATCGCTCAAAGGAAGTCATTATGAAATCGGTAAGCAACAAGGTGAATTTGTAAAACAACATTCTTATCTTGTTCCGCAATTTATACAGCAAGAAAACTTAATATCGCCTAACCATTTTACAGAATCTAGAAATATACTAAATCAATATTGCTCTGGAATTAATGAAGAAATTGAAGGTTTTTGTGAAGTGTTGAAAATTCCTTCTAAAAATATGATGTATTACTATCAAACACTATTGAAAGCAGGTTGTAGTCATTGTGCAGTATTACCTAAAAAGACAGATTCAAAACACACATATGTATTAAGAAATTATGATTTGTCACCAAAAATAGATGATATGCGTTTTTGTTCAACTCATGTTGAAGGTGCGTATGCACATAGTGGCTTTTCTACTCAATATTTTGGCCGAACGGAAGGGGTTAACGAGCATGGATTAGCTGTTACATTTTCAGCATGTGGTCAACCAGTAGGAAATATTGAAGGTCTACGAAAGCCAGTAGTAAGTGGTTTACAATGTTTTGCAGTAATTCGACTGTTGTTGGAGAAATGTAAAAATGTGCAGGAAGCTAAGTCACTAATAGAAGAAATACCAATTGCTAGTAATATTAATTTAATAGTAGCGGATCCTTTAAATGCAGCACATATTGAAATATTTGACGGTCATAAATTCACAACAACGATTGATGGTGACAATCAAGCTTTTATTGTATCAACAAACCATGCAGTTAGTTCATCTATTCAGAAATTAAATAATAGGAGATTAGAACAATCTACAAAGAGATATCACGTTTTACATGAGCATTTAAATAGATACGAACAAGTGAGCATTGAGTCTTTAAAAAAGTTAGTAGAAGAAGAATATCCTGCTGGACTAACTGTACATAACTATGAAGAATGGTTTGGAACTTTACATTCTGTATTATTCGATTTACATGATCGTACAATGAAGATTTGTTTTGGATCACCACTTTTAAACGACTGGTACTCATTGAAACTTGGAGGAAGCATGCAGTTTTCTGAGGTGAACGTGAACTTTAAAAATAAAACTTATACTGACTTTTGGAGGGAAGATAAGAAAAAATTGATTCCTAAAAGGTAAATGGGATAAGATGGTAATATGGAGAGTGCATTTATACTGGAGGGATTACAAACGCTTAAAGCTATTTTACCATTTGTTCTTATCTTTTTTCTTGTCATTGCGATGTATATGGCTTATCAAAAGAGAAAAAAATCCGGGATAAAAGGATTGAAAAGTGCGTTAACTTCTATTTGCTTCTTTTCACTCGCAATCTTAAATATGTTTGCATATTGGTTTCATTTTGGCGGTGCTTTAACTTGGTTATTTTCAATTGTATTATTGCTAGTTGGTGCATATTTTACTAAATATATTCCAATATCTAAAAAGATACATTAAAATTTAAAAGAGTTTAAATATAATGTTTACTTTGTTTTGAAAAGAGATTATTCTACTAAATCGTTGTGAAACGGTTTCATAGGATAATCTCTTTTGTTTAGTTTTAGAAAGAACGTACGGTGCTTTTTAGTTGTTCAATAAATTCTCGAGTTGCAGCACACATATATTTATCTTTTCTATAAATTAGTCCTATTTCAACTGTTGGAGTAGGGTTTTCTATTTTAATAGCTTGAATGTTTTTATTTTGTAAAAAGTCTATATATGGTTTGGGTAAAACTGTAATTCCCATTCCTTTGGAAACCATTTGGATTAAAGATTCCATCGTGCTAATTTCTAAAATTGGTCTTGGTTTAAAGTTGAATTTTTGACAATGAGATGTAATTAGTTCGGTTAAAAAGAAATTTTTAGGTAAAAGAATTAATGGGTAGTTCTGTAATTCAGCAATAGATACATGATTACGTTGAGCCAATCGATGACCAGTGGGCACGACTAATGTAAGGTCGCTTTTGTATAGAGGGGTAGAGATAATCTCTTTATCTTGCACCGGGAGAAATGTAATTCCGATATCTAGTTCGTTTTGTAATAATTTTTCACGAATATCTCCAGTACGAAGCCCTAATACAGAAAGCTCTATATTGGGATATAAATTATTAAAATTTAAAATAGCTGTCGGTAGTAAATAATTTACGACGGTTAACAAAGCCCCTATTGTTAAAGAACCTTGCTGTAATCCGTTTAGGTCTTGAATAGCTGAACGAGCTTGTTCGACTTCATGAAAAATGGTTTTACTATGTGATAATAAAATCTTCCCTGCTTCAGTTAAAGATATTTTCTTACCAATTCGATCGAAAAGTGGCATTCCTACTTCATGCTCTAATGCACGTATTTGTTGGCTTAGTGAAGGCTGTGAAATATTTAATTTCTCAGCTGCTTTTGTGAAATGTAATTCTTTTGAAACAGCTAAAAAGTATTCAAGTTGTCGTAATTCGATTGGAATCACCTCAAGTATAATAATAGGTTATACCTATCATTATTATATAAATAATTGAATTGAACAATGATTTTAGAGGTTTTATAATCATCTTTATATAACAGAGAGGGTTGTAAAAATTAACCGAGAGAAAATACATGTAACACCTTTAAAGGAGGAAATAGAATGGCTAATGAATTTCAATTATTATCTTTAAATATAGGATTACCAAAAGAGGTTACATACGGCGGAAAAGTAATTCATACAGGCATAAATAAGAAACAAGTAAAGGAACCAGTATATTTATCTTTTGTAAAATTTAATGGGGATGGACAAGCTGACTTAGTTCATCATGGAGGAGTAGATAAAGCAGTTTGTGTTTATACTGGTGATCACTATCCATACTGGGAAAAAGAGTTGAATCAAAACCTTGTATATGGGGCTTTCGGAGAAAATATAACAGTTAGTGGTATGCGCGAAGAGGATGTTTGTATTGGTGATACGTTTGAGCTCGGACAGGCAATCGTGCAGGTAACACAACCAAGGCAACCTTGTTTTAAATTAGCAAAAAAATATAATATTCCAAAGTTACCACTATATTTTCAAGAAACAGGATATACAGGATTTTATTTTCGTGTATTAAAAGAAGGATGGGTATCATCAGTCGATACTTTAAAAAGACTACAGTCTGATCCAAAAGGTGTTTCAATAGCGTTCGCTAACCGTATCATGCACAAGGAAAAGCAAAATATTGAAGGGGTAAAAAGGATATTAGAAGTGAGTGCGCTTTCAAGTAGTTGGAGAAAGTCTTTTGAAAAGCGTATAAGTGGAGAAGAAATTAATACGAAGGAAAGACTTGAAGGGAAAAAATAATAAAAAATATTTTTTTATAAATGGTGTATTTCTATGAGTAAAAACGAAGTAGAAAGCACTATTTTTATATAATAAACTCATTAATATCCAAAAATCCTAATATTGTTTTATTCGACTTATTTTCGAATAGTCAAAACATAAAATTAATTAGACTCTTTTTTTATATTTTATGATAGTATATTGATTGGTAAGACCTATTACTTTAAGGGCAGGTTCTACAACTATATCTAATTGGATGGAATTAACGTATGGAGGGACAACATGGGGAATGTTGAAAATTTTGAAAAACTTCTTTTAGAAGAAGCGAAAAGAGAGCAGTTATTTCCTTTATTTGAAGAAGTGTTTGGAATTACAATTCAAACATTGAATGATTTCTCAGAGAGAGGTTATTGGGATGATACATACAAAGCTTTATCATTTTTACATGACGATAAAGCGGTTGCAAATGTTGCGGCATTCTCGCTACCATTGCTAGTAAATGGTGAAAGAATAAATGCAGCGGGCATTCAATCGGTAATGACACACCCTAATTTTCGTGGACAAGGACTCATGACGCAATTAATGAGTAAAATGATAGAAGAAATCGATAAAACATGTGAATGTACATTATTGTTTACGGAAAAACCTGAACTATATGCATCATTTGGTTTTAAAGTTGTGCAGGAATATTTAATGACTATTCCATATGATAAAAAGAATAATAATGATTTCTCACTTAGAGAGCTAGATTATTATATGGAAGAGGATAGAAAGCTAATACATGAGACTATAGATAGTAGCCAAAGACTTTCAAATAATTTTTCAACATTAAACTTCCGCCCTTCGTTTTATTTGAATATGTATGATTCGGAATGGAGTGGAAAATTATATTATTCAGAGAAGCTAGATGCTCTAATTGTGTATGAAGTAGATAATGAAAAGTTGAAATTATATGGAGTGTTTGCACCAGTAATTCCAGTTTTAGATGAAATATGTGGGGAGATCGCTGAAAGATTTACAGAAATCGAATTTTACTTCTCTCCAGATCAATTAGGGGTTGAGGATGTACAGTTTACAGAATTACAATCAAGTAAGTATTTAATGGTTCGAAGTAATAGAGAGTTGGATTTGAAAGGTTATAAATTCCCAGTATTAGTAGAATTTTAAATGTGCATATAGATACTTTATTATGGAGGAACTATGAAAATATCACATATACCAGAACATATTGAGCAACTTACTATAATGAATGTACCTGAGTATTATAAGCTTAATAACAATCATGCGCTTATTGTCCGCTCGAAAGCCGAAACAGATTTTTGGCTTAAAACACATTATGGATTCGAAGTAATGAATGGTCATGTATTTTATACAGAGACGATGACAGACTTTCAAGCTGAAGTTCAATTGCGTATGAATCCAAATTCAAAATTCGATCAAGCTGGTCTTTTTGTTATGGTTTCGGAAAAGTGTTGGTTGAAAACTTCATTAGAATATATTCCAGGTGGTCCATCTCATTTAGGAGCTGTCGTAACGAATAATGGATATTCCGATTGGTCCACGCAAGACTTTCCGACAGAATTAGCTAACGAGCAACTTCGTTTTCGAATTGTTCGTAAACGTGGTGATTATACAATATATGTGAAGAAAATCCACCAATGGGAACAAATCAGAATCGCTCATTTGATGGAAGATATAGGGGATAAGCCTATTAAAATAGGTTTTTACACGTGTAGTCCTTCTAAAAATAATGGATTTGAGACTGAGTTTTTAGATTTTACAACTGAAAAAATATAGATGAAAAACCGTATTCTTTTCATTGAGAATGCGGTTTTTATATTTATATAATACAAAGCACATTTATTGACCGAAAAATCATTAATGCTTATCATTTAATAATGTTAAATATTAATTTACATAATATAATAAAAGTAAGAAAGAAATTACAAACTATATCGCTTAAATAAGGGGGGATATGCATTATTCATTGGTAATTTCATAGAAAAAGGAGATTATGTATGAAATCATTTCGCAAATTATTACAGTATTTAAAACCATACATGTTTTTCGCTATTATTGGACCGCTATTTATGGTACTTGAGGTTGCGATGGACTTAATTCAACCGACTATTATGCAACATATTATTGATGTTGGGATAGCAAATCGGGATATGAATTATGTAATAAAAATGGGACTTCTTATGATAGGAGCTGCAGCACTCGGTTTAGTTGGAGGACTTGGGTGTATGATGTATTCTACAAAAGCAGCTGTTAATTTCGCTACTGACATACGAAAAGATGTGTTTGCGAAAATAGAAACATTTTCTAGTGAAAATCGTGATTCGTTTGGAACGGGAAAGTTATTAACAATTGTTACAAATGATATTACTTCTATTCAATCGGCGATGACGATGACATTACGTGTTCTTGTTCGTGGTCCTTTGTTATTTATCGGAAGTATAATAATTGTTTTTATGACAGCGCGTGAGTTATTTCCTATATTACTCGTAGTCGTTCCAATTTTATTACTTGCGATTATATTCATTGCGAGTAAAGCAAGCGGGACGTTCAGAAAAGTGCAAGAAGCATTAGATAAAGTGAATACAAAGTTACAAGAAAATTTATCTGGAGTACGTGTGATTAAAGCGTATGTAAGACAAAAATATGAAATTAATCAGTTTGGAAATGTTAATACAAATTTAACGAAGATAAATATTCAAGCGGTGCAGCTTATTTCCTTAATGATGCCAATCATTATGTTAGTTGTAAGTGGCGGAATTGTCGCAACATTATGGGTTGGTGGAGAGAAAGTATTTAATGGAACCCTTCAAGTAGGGGCTATATTAGCGTTTATAAACTATTTGAATATTATTTTAATGTCACTTATGTCTATAAGTATGGTATTTATGCAAATCGCGCGAGCATTTCCGTCAGCGGATCGTGTACAGCAAGTTTTAAATACTGACGTTGATATTATGACCCCAAAAAATGCGCTTGCACCTAAGCAAATTGAGGGACAAATTGAATTTAAAAATGTTAGTTATAGTTACACGAAAAATAATGAATATGTTTTAAAAGATATTTCATTTCGCATAAGTAAAGGTGAAAAAATCGGGATTATTGGTTCTACAGGGAGTGGTAAATCTACTTTAGCAAAATTATTACCCCGCTTATACGATGTTGATCAAGGGGAAATATGCATTGATGGAATAAATGTTAAGGCGTATGATTTACAAAAACTTCGTGCGTCAATCGGGTTTGTACCTCAAAAGGCATTGTTGTTTTCTGGTAGCATAGAAGAGAATTTACGTTACGGTAAAGAAGATGCATCAAATGACGAATTGGAAGTAGCAGCTTCATCAGCTTGTGCGACTGAGTTTATTAACAAGCTGGAAGATTCATATCAATATCATTTAACGCAAGGTGCGACGAATTTGTCAGGTGGACAAAAACAACGTGTATCAATTGCAAGGGCGCTTGTGAGAAAGCCATCCATTCTTATATTGGATGATTCTACATCAGCAGTGGATGCAAAATCAGAATCTAACATTCAATCGGCATTAAGAACAGAATATAAAGGAACAACAACATTATTAATCGCTTCTAAAATCTCATCTATAATAGATGCTGATAAAATTCTCGTTTTAGATAACGGTGAATTAGTTGGTGATGGTACACATGAAGAACTGTTAGAACAATGTGAGGTATATAAAGAAATCTATCTTTCCCAAGGTGGTAATTTATATAAAAAAGGTGGGAAAGAACATGCGTAATTTTCAAGGACAATTTGCTAATAAAGGTGGGCGTAACGCACCAAAGATGGGGAAGGCTAAAAATACGAAAGGAACTGTGATGAGAGTATGGAACTATATGGGCTACCAAAAGGCTGCCCTTACGTTCGTTATATTCTTAGTGTTTGTTACGACGTTACTTGGGTTATTAGGTCCGTATTTAATGGGAGTAATTATCGATCAATATATTGTACCGAAAGATTTAAGCGGTACGGCGAGAATGTGTTTGATACTTATCGCGATTTATGGTGTAACAGTATTATTAACTTGGTTACAAACATTTGTAATGGTTAATGTTGCATTAAAAACGATACAAAAAATACGACAAGATATTTTTGAGAAAATCCAAACGCTTTCTTTACGGTTCTTTGATGTACGTTCTCAAGGGGATTTAATGAGTCGTGTAACAAATGATATAGATAATTTGAATCAAGCGTTGACACAAAGTGTTGTACAAATTATTTCATCAGCGCTAACTTTTATAGGTGTGACGATTGCGATGTTCGCATTAGATTGGATTTTAGCGATTGTTACTTTAATTACAGTACCTATTATGTTTTTCGTTACAAAAAAACTAGTTGCTTATAGTGGTAAAAACTTTGCAAAGCGTCAAAAAGATTTAGGAGAATTAAATGGATTTATTGAGGAAGCTATAACAGGTGCGGATGTTACAACGTTATATGGGAAAGAAAAAGAAACCGTACAAAATTTCAATAAAATTAATGAACAGCTAAGAGTTTCTGCAACGAAGGCGGATACATTTTCAGCTTTTATTTTTCCGAGTATGAACTTTATTAACAACTTAGGTATGGGACTTGTAATTGGGACTGGGTCAGTAATGGTTTTAAATGGAATGACAACAGTAGGTGTCATTGCAGCTTTTATTAATTATTCTCGTCAATTCTCAAGACCACTCAGTCAATTCGCAACTTTAATGAATACGATTCAAGCAGCAGTTGCTGGTGGGGAACGTGTCTTTGAAATTATGGATGAAGTGCCGGAAATCAAAAATAAAAAAGATGCATTCGTTGTACAAAATTTACAAGGACATGTTGCACTCGAGAATGTTTCATTTGGGTATGAGGAAAATAAAACGATTTTAACAGAAGTGAGTCTTAAAGCGCGGCCAGGGGAGACAATTGCTTTAGTAGGTCCAACTGGATCGGGCAAAACAACAATCATTAATTTGCTAACGCGCTTTTACGATATACAGCAAGGGCAAATTCATATTGATGGAAAAAACATAAAAGAATATGATATGAATTCGTTGCGAAGTAAAATAGGAGTAGTTTTACAAGATACGTATTTATTTGCTGGGACGATTATGGATAATATACGTTATGGTCGATTAGATGCTAGTGATGAAGAGGTAATCAATGCAGCTAAGGCAGCATCTGCACATTCTTTTATAAAACATTTACCGAATCAATATGAAACGAAAATTGCTTCAGAAGGATCGAATTTAAGTCAAGGCCAAAAACAACTTCTTGCGATTGCACGGGCAATTTTAGCAGATGCAGATATATTAATTCTCGACGAAGCAACTTCTAATATTGATACGAGAACAGAATTACAAATACAAGAAGGACTAAACAATTTAATGAGAGGTCGAACAAGTTTCGTAATCGCTCATCGACTGAAAACGATTGAAAAAGCAGATCAAATCCTTGTTATAAAAGATGGAAGTATTTTGGAAAAAGGGAACCATGAATCTCTCATGGCAGATAGAGGATTTTACTTTGATCTGTATACGAGTCAGTTTAAAATTTAATAAGAATTTTTGATAGGGTGCGGTTTCTCTGGAAAGGAGACACCGCATTTTTATATTTGTAAACATTACTATCTAAATATTCGTTCACTAAATGTTTTAACTGCGTCTTTCTTGCATACAAAGTAAAACATACAAATGGTGGCAACCTTAATGAGTATTTCACGTTCTATTTAAATGTTTTAATGATTTATTAAAAAAAGACACTGTTTCCAGTGTCCCAACTTACTACGAGAGTTTTATCCCGCATTAACAGGCAGTAAGACCCCCACCTCAAAATTCAGCGGAAGCAAAGAAGTTAGGTGGGGATGAACAAAACCCCCACTGATTAAAGTTTCACCTTGTGAGGAAACTTAAATAGGTGAATCTAAGTTTTTCTATAATATATGAAACTACAATTAGAAAATCATATATTTTTTAAAGAAGTTAATGGGTAATTGTACGTGCTAAAATCTTTATTAAAAATATCTTGTACTAATTGGATAGTTTCATAGTCATAAAAGCTATCGTATGTTGGGAGGCGTGGGAATAAAGGATCGGTAATATCAGCATCTGCAAAATTACCTCTAAAAATCGCCCTGTCTTTCTGATGATGCCATGATTTGGTTAGTATGTGTAAAGGAGAAGTTTTTAATTGATATGTTTGTTCTAAGTGCTCAATTTCAATAGAGAAATTTTCAAGGTAGATATACTTTGTAACAAACTCTTCCTCACCTGGTTCATATTGCTGCATTAAATGTGGATCTACTTGTTCTAAATCTATCATTTGCTCTTTTAAGTAGTAGAGAAAGATTTTAAATGAAATAGGTTTATTACAAAATTCATTACCATAATAAAAATTCCGAATAGGATTCCATGCTGGGTTTTCTATGTAAGGGGGGGCAATTAGTGAAAAAAATGAACTTACAGCTCTTGTATAGGGGTTCCTCACTAATTTATAGGTATCTTTTCTGTTTGTATATAAAGCTGCAGCTAGTTCAATAAAGTAGTCCGAGGAGTTTTTGTATATTTCATTTTCATAATTATGGATGAAAGAATCGTATTTTATTGCTTCTTTAAATAAATTTATTTGATAAAAAAACCAATGTGCAAGAGAGGTACAGCCACTTTTTTGACTCCAAAATAAAATCAAAGGGAAGTTAGAATTAAAGAGGGGAACGCGTCCGTATTTAATAATATTTGAAAAAGACATTATTAGCCTCCATTCAGTTATGTCAAGTACTTTTAGCTTATGAATAAAAGACTTGGCATATGAACAAGAAAAGAGAAGTAGAATAGATAATTTAAAATAATACAAATTTAAAAATAAAAGAGTCATTTGCAAAGAAAAAAAGAGCTTGCAAATGGATAAACTCTTAGAAAAAATAGATTTTATGAGCACTGAATTACCATATACCTTATGTTTTATTCTGCATGATCGTGAAAAAACATTGAATAAAAGGAGCATATATTTAAATGTGTTCCTTTAAAAGGTGGCAGCTCACAAGGCTTAATTTATAAGCTGAATACGTGTGCAGTCCGTATTTAAAAAGGACAGCTAGCAAAAGCTAACTGATAAGCCTTCGGGTATGAAGGGGAAACAGAAACAATATATACATTATTAACGTGATATTGGCTTTTATTCGGAAGTAGAAGAAATAAATAAGTTTAGGCTGTTCCAACTTGACTTTGGTCGGCAACATCAGAATCAAATGTGTTGGTTGCACTAACACCGTTAAATGTATTAAGCACAAAAGCAACATTAGATGCACCCGAACCATTATAAGCTTTTGTATTTTCTTTTGGAGAAACATTATAAAAATCACCTAAGTTGAAAGAACCGTTACTATTTTGTGCAACCATATTTCCGACAATAGATGGCATAACTTTCACCTTCTTTCCTAGGAAGTACTTAACTTAGTATATGGTGTATGTGTCTAGTGGTTCATCTGAAACGGAGAATTTTGAAATGAAGTAAAAGTTCAATAGAGTAAATCCAACGGAGGGGAACCGTATCGTATGAATCAATTTTCATTTTTTGAGGATATCGATGAAAAGGAAATGCGAAGACTTGTGGTGAAGGAGCTAAAAAGCTACAAAGCATTGTGCGTCCGAATGAAAAATCAAGAAGATCAGGAAAATTAACGAAGAGAGTGTGTTTATAAGCTAGTACATTTATATATTGAAAAACTAGTTAAGCAAGGAGAAATAAAGGAAGTAAAAAGAAGCAGAAGAAAAAGATGATTCTAGAAAAAGCAACCAGTTGGGTGCTTTTTCTTTTACACAAAACAAACTCAATGAAAAAAACAGCGATGTATGAGATTTTTATACTAGTCAGTTTGAAATTTAATATAGTGCGGTTTCTCTAGAAAGGAGACACCGCACTATTATATTTGAAAAGATAATTAGAAATGTAGAGTTGAAACTTTTTTATATATACGAATTGTTAGCAAAAACTAGCAGCTTCAGTGACAGATGGAAGAATTAATTTACGTGGAATTGTAATAATCTCAAGAGCCATCTGTGCTGAATAGATAAGTATTGGAGTTAATTCTAAAGTGTGAGTTAATAATAATATAAAGCTTGTTAGGATTGCGAAGCTCCCCCAAAAGAAACTTTTTGAAGTGTTACGGAAATCTTTTATTAAAGAAAAGAAAGAAAAAAATGCTGTAACAATGAGTATCAAAAATTTATATTTATCAGCCATTAAACTCCTCCTTGAGACCAGTAACTTATATTATAACGCATTTTTCTGTATTATAATAAAAAGATTTTGAAATGAGTAGTTTAAAGTCATAAATAATGCAACTTAAAGGGATGGCGGATTACCTTGATCGGAAAGGTTGGTGGTATGAAATTAAGTGAAATTCTAGTTTAGTAGAACAGAAATTTTTAAAAACGATAGGACATAAAAAGAGGATTACTTATTATGAGTATTCCTCTTTTTATAATGTTACCTCGTATAAATATGATTAGATATAGAAGATTTCTGTTTTAATACATAATAAGTAATACATGTAAGTCAGAGGTTCACCGGAAATTTCAAGTATATTTACAAAACATATATTTAAAAAGAAAAAAATGAGAATTTGAATTTAATTAATTACTATTGAAATAGCACTAAAAACTAATAAGACAGCCATAATGATGTTAAATGATGTAGTATGTTTTAATAAAAGTTTTTGGAACATAGAACCAAATAAGCTCCAACTGAATGTACTCATTAACCCGACTACACCTAGAAATAATGAGAAGAGTAGAAAACTTGAATATGAATTATAGTAAGGGAGAATAAAAGTTGACACTACAGTCAGCCCGAATAGTATCCCTTTAGGATTAACAAATTGAAGAAAAATCCCAACTGTAAATAAGTTTTTATTATGTTTTTCATCTGGATCTGCACTAGTTTTACTAGTGAGTATTTTAAAGGCTAAATATAGCATGTATGCTACACCTAAAATTTTTAAAGGGAATTCAATTATAGGTAGGATATTAATTAGTACAATATTAAAGAAGCTACATAATGAAGTGAGGATGAAAAAACCGAAAGCTACTCCAAAGCAAAATTGCATACTCTTTTTTAAACCATGTTGATTGGCGTATGTCATAGCTAAGAAATTGTTAGGACCGGGTGTGAAGCTACTTATAATAACAAATAACAAAAAAGAAAATATAGGCATTTCAAAACCCCCTAATTATTTGGTGTATGTTATAATGACCGAAAATAACAATATAACGTGTGCTTTTTATTATACATAACGGTCGTTATATTGTATATAGTTTAGGAGTGTTTCTTATGGAAGAAATTCAACTTATTCTGGCAAAAAATTTAAAAACAATACGAGAGAAAGAAAAATTAAGTTTAGAAAAAGTTGCCCAATTAACAGGTGTGAGTAAAACAATGATTGGACAAATTGAACGCGGAGAGTCAAGTCCAACATTAACAACGATATGGAAAATAGCTAATGGGTTGAAAGTGTCTTTTACTTCTTTAATTAATAATCCCCAACCGGATACGAAAGTCGTTTTACGAAGTGATGTTCAAGCATTATTAGAAGACAATGGGAGATATAAAGTGTATCCATCTTTTCCTTTTCAAGATAATAGGAACTTTGAAATCTATACAGTTGAAATTGAAACTGAAGGAAAATTAAGTTCGGAAGGCCATAAAGAAGGGACCGAAGAATTTATAACGGTGTTTGAAGGGGAATTGACAATTGAAATAAATGATTGTCAATATAAATTAAATAGTGGGGATTCAATTCGCTTTAAGGCGGATAGATCACACTCTTATCATAATTTCGGAAGAACGCTAACTAGGTTAAGTATGACCATATATTATCCGATTATATAAAATTCTATTGCATGAAGAATATAAAGAAAAGTGCGTTGATAAACCATCTATAAAAGATGGTTTTATTTTTGAAATTCATAAAAAAGGACACTCGTTTGAGTGTCAACATAGTATTGCTCTCGCGTATAGGATTGGAGTTTGTTTCTCATATACGTATTGAGATGGTTCGCATTTGAGAAACTACCTTCACCTTTAATGTAACATTGGCAGAGAGCAGTGTAAATTGATAATGTATATACGGAAAATTTAGTATAGATACTTTGTACTATGAATATAGTACAAAGTGTTTCTTATTGCAAAATTACTGTCGTGAAGTTATTAATATATAAGCTTAAGGAATGATGTAATAGTTACTATTTTAGCATTTAAGAATGATTATTATAAAAAAGAACGAATCATTTTTTAATCGATTCGTATAATTGTTAAAGAGGCACCTGTTGAACCACCCCCAACTAAATTAACTATGGATAATACGCCGAATAGTTGAAGTGAAATTGTATTACCAGCAATTAAATTGATTATTAAATTATTATTATAATTTGAAGTTGATATTGCGGGTGAAAAGATAGATCTGGAAAGTGGAGTCGAAGAGTTTAATAGTAGCGATTTAGTATTTTGGAATGGAACTATCATTTTATTATATGAATACTACTAGTTATAGTAGTAAAAAGTTTACTTTGTGTAAAATCATTTGAGTATGAAAAAGTAGTTATGGAATTTTACTAAAATGATAGAGGTTTTATTTTGTTAATCAGTAAACAAAATGTGGAATGAGGTAGTAAATTGAACAGTAATGAAAAATTATCTTTGAATAAAGGGATGGTAAGACCAGAGAATATTGGACCTACTTTTCCGGTTCTTCCGCCAATTTATATTCCAACAGGAGCAACAGGAGCAACAGGAGCAACAGGAGTAACTGGAGAAACAGGAGTAACAGGTGCAACTGTAGTAACTGGAGAAACAGGAGTAACGGGAGTAACAGGTGCAACAGGAGTAATGGGAGTAACGGGAGCAACAGGAGTAACG